>CAMYKE010000076.1 GCA_947258895.1 uncultured Pseudomonadales bacterium
TCAGCAGCATGTTCGCATGTGTCCCTGACGTAACTCGCGTCGTTGCGTTTTAAGCCAATTTGAAAGGAGGGCTTCAATAATGAAACCCGCAATCAGAGTAGCTGTTACCGGTGCCGCCGGCGGCATTTCGTATACGCTCCTATTCAAGATAGCCGCCGGTGAAATGTTAGGTCCTGACCAGCCGGTAATCCTGCATTTGCTGGAAATCCCCCAGGCGATGGGCGCACTGCGCGGTGTCGCAATGGAACTCGAAGACTGTGCATTTCCGCTTCTGCAGCAGGTGCATGTGTTCGATGATCCCAACGCCGGATTTGCCGGAGTGCACTACGCACTGCTGGTTGGTGCGCGGCCGCGCGGCCCGGGCATGGAGCGCAAGGACTTGCTGACTGCGAATGCCCAGATTTTCTCGGTACAGGGCAAGGCGCTGAATGACAACGCCAATCCGGATGTGCGGGTGCTGGTAGTCGGCAACCCGGCCAACACCAATGCGCTGATCGCGTGCCGCAACGCGCCGGACCTGAGCCCGGCACAATTTACCGCGATGACCCGTTTGGACCACCAGCGTGCCAAGGGCATCCTGGGCAACAAGCTGGGTGCCAATTCCAATGATGTGAACGGCGTTATTATCTGGGGTAATCACTCGGCAACCCAGTATCCGGATCTGCATCATGCCACCGTCCACGCTACGCCAGTGCTCGATAATATTGACGAGGGGTGGTACCGGGATGAATTCATCCCGATCGTACAGCAGCGTGGCGCGGCGATAATCAATGCGCGCGGCGCCTCGAGTTCGGCGTCGGCCGCACAGGCAGCGATCGACCACATGCGCAGCTGGGCGCTCGGTACCGGTGATGACTGGGTAAGCATGGCGATTCCCAGCGATGGCAGCTATGGCGTGGCGAAGGGCGTCATCTATTCCTTTCCCGTGCGCTGTAACTATGGCCGCTATGAGGTCGTCCAGGGCCTTTCGATCAGCCCGTTCTCTCAGGAGCGGATGAACGCGACCGAACAGGAACTGGTCGAGGAGCGTGAAGCCATCAGTGAACTGTTGCCGGCAGACACTGCGGCGCGGATGGAAGACCCCTACGCAGCGGCGGATCAAAACAACGAACTGGACGCGGAGTGCCTGCGCCCGGGCAGCATGGTAGTAAAAACCGATCGCGTCTGTTGATAAATCCGGAGATTCCAGAGGGCGCCCGGGGATGCAACCGGGCGCCTTTTTCATTACAACCTGTCACAGGGTGCGCAACAGCACTACCCGCGCTAAATTTACGTTCACGTGGCCTTTGGTAGGGGTCACCACTGAGAGGTACTACAGATGATAAGGATCACTCTTCCCGACGGCAGCCAGCGTGAGTTTGAGCATGCCGTAACTATCCATCAAATAGCCGAATCGATCGGGCCAGGCCTGGCCAGGGCAGCGCTGGCGGGCGTCGTCGATGGCAAGCAGGTCGACACGTGCTACCTGCTTGCGCAGGATGCCGCAGTGGCCATCGTTACCGATCGCGATGAGGCCGGCCTCGAGGTCCTCCGTCATTCCTGCGCGCACCTCATGGCGATGGCGGTGAAGGAGCTGTTTCCGGAAGCGCAGGTAACCATCGGCCCGGTTATCGAGGACGGTTTTTACTACGATTTTGCCTACGAGCGGCCGTTTACGCCAGAAGACCTGGAGAAAATCGAGGCGAAAATGCTCGAGCTGGCACGCAAGGATTACCCGGTCAGCCGCCGGGTACTGAGCCGCGATGCTGCGGTGGACTATTTTCGCAGCATCGGTGAAGCCTACAAGGCAGAGATCATCGAGGGTATTCCCGCCGATGAGGAGCTGTCGCTATACAGGCAGGGCGACTTCGAGGACTTGTGTCGCGGACCCCATGTTCCAAGCACCGGCAAACTAAAGGCATTCAAGCTGACCAAGGTGGCGGGCGCGTACTGGCGTGGCGATTCCAGCAATGAAATGTTGCAGCGCATCTATGGCACCTGCTGGCCCGACAAGAAGCAGCTCAAGGCGTACCTGTTTCGTATCGAGGAGGCGGCCAAGCGCGACCATCGCAAGCTGGCGAAAAAGCTGAACCTGTTCCATCTCCAGGAAGAAGCACCGGGGATGGTGTTCTGGCACCCCAATGGCTGGACCATCTACCAGGTCATCGAGCAGTACATGCGGCGCGTGCAGCAGGCCAATGGCTATCAGGAGATCAACACCCCGCAGCTGGTGGATTTTTCTCTGTGGCAGAAGTCGGGTCACGCGGATAAGTTTGGCGACGAGATGTTCGCCTGTCATTCCGAAAACCGCGATTATGCGGTGAAGCCGATGAACTGTCCCTGCCATGTGCAGGTATTCAATCAGGGACTGCGTAGCTATCGGGATTTACCGCTGCGGCTGGCGGAGTTTGGTTCCTGTCACCGTAATGAGCCCTCGGGTACCTTGCAGGGACTGATGCGGGTGCGCGGCTTTGTCCAGGACGATGCCCATATCTTTTGCGCCGAGGACCAGGTCCAGGCGGAAGTGGCGGATTTCATCGATCTGTTGTTTGCGGTGTATCGCGATTTCGGCTTTGATGAGATCCTGGTCAAGCTCTCGACGCGCCCCGAAAAGCGCGTCGGTAGCGACGATGTCTGGGACAAGGCAGAGCGAGCGCTGGAACTGGCGCTCAATAACAAGCAGCTCGATTGGACCTTGCAGCCCGGCGAGGGCGCCTTTTATGGCCCCAAGATCGAGTTCTCGCTCAAGGATTGCCTGGGACGGGTCTGGCAATGCGGTACGATCCAGGTGGATTTTTCGACGCCGGGGCGGTTGGATGCGCAGTATGTGGCGGAAGACGGCAGCCGCCAGGTTCCGGTCATGCTGCATCGGGCCATTCTTGGCTCCTTCGAGCGATTCATCGGCATTCTGATTGAGCATTACGCGGGCGCAATGCCGGTTTGGCTGGCACCACAACAGGCCGTAATACTCAATATTACGGATAGACATGGCGATTATTGCGAGAAAGTTGAAAAATCCCTGCAAGATAAGGGATTTAGGGTTAAATCTGACTTGAGAAATGAGAAGATCGGCTTTAAAATCCGCGAGCACACGATCCACAAGGTTCCCTACATGGTTGTTGTGGGCGATAAGGAACAGGATTCTGCTACGATTAGCGTGCGAACCAGGTCCGGTGAAGACTTGTGCAGTATGTCGGTCGAGGCGTTTTGCGAAAGGCTGCAGGCGGACAAACGGCGTCTGGGCCGCTTTGAACAGGAGTGATTTATTAGCACAATGAGTAAGGGCCGCAGAAAAGCTGCCATTAATGATGAAATTGAAGCCAGTCAAGTCAGGCTGGTAGCAGCAGATGGTAGCCAGGCAGGTATTGTAAGCCTCGCCGAGGCCCTGCAGGCGGCGCGAGACGCGTCACTGGATCTGGTAGAAATTGCACCCGATGCCGAGCCGCCGGTGTGCAAGGTGATGGATTACGGCAAAGAGCTGTTTGAGCAGAAGAAGCAGCAGGCGGCGAATCGCAAGAAGCAGCGCCAGACGCATGTTAAAGAGATAAAGTTCAGGCCAGGGACGGAAGAGGGAGATTATCAGGTAAAACTACGCAACCTGATACGTTTCCTGGAAAGCGGGGATAAGACCAAGGTAACCTGTCGGTTCCGCGGTCGGGAAATGGCCCACCAGGAAATTGGTATGGCCTTGATGAAGCGGGTCGAGGAAGACCTGGCAGAGTACGGTAGCGTCGAAATGATGCCCAAGCCGGAAGGCCGGCAAATCACGATGGTGCTGGCCCCGAGCAAGAAGAAGCGCTGACTGAGCGTTAAATGTCCGGTAACGGCGGCGAACTAACGTTCCCACTGTTACCAGTACGGAAGCGAAAGCCGCCGTACCGGAGGCAGCCAGTTGGAGTAAACAGTAATCCGATGAATGCGGAGTTTTGTAATGCCCAAGATTAAGACAATGCGAGGCGCGGCCAAGCGCTTCAAGAAGACCGCCAATGGCTTTAAGCACAAGCAGTCTTTCAGAAGTCACATCCTGACCAAGAAGAGCACCAAGCGGAAGCGTCAATTACGGCCCCTGCTTCAGGTGCACGCAGCGGACAAAGCGCTCGTCGAGCGTATGCTGCCCAACGGTTAACCAGTACACGTTATTTCTGAGAGATTGAGTAATGCCACGAGTTAAAAGGGGTGTGACGGCCCACAAGCGTCACAAGAAAGTACTAAAAGCAGCCAAAGGCTACTACGGTGCGCGCAGCCGCGTGTATCGCGTTGCCAAGCAAGCGGTTATCAAGGCCGGTCAGTATGCCTATCGCGACCGTCGCCAACGCAAGCGTCAATTCAGGGCGCTATGGATTGCGCGCATCAATGCGGCAGCGCGTGTCAACGGCGTGTCCTACAGCCAGCTGATCGCGGGCCTGAAAAAAGCCGAGATCGAAATCGATCGTAAAATGCTGGCAGACCTGGCTGTTCACGAGAAAGCATCCTTCGCCGCCATCGCCGAGCAGGCGAAAGCGGCCCTGGCGGCCTAGTCGCCAACTGCGGGATACAGCGCAGGCAGTTCCGGACAGCTGAATACAGGTGGGTGCCTGAACGGCTGTTGTTCACTGGTAAAGAGCATTCGGAACTGTCATAACGCTCCCCGCATACGCGTAACCGTTTTTCCATGGAAAACCTCGAAACCCTCATCACCCGGGCACAAACGGCGATTGGCAGCGCAACGGATGCCAAGGCGCTGGATGCCGTGCGGGTGCAATTTCTGGGCAAGAAGGGTGAGATCACTCAGTTGCTCAAGGGCCTTGGCGCATTGTCACCCGCCGAACGACCGGCTGCCGGCGCACAAATCAATGTTGCCAAGCAGGCGTTGCAGGGTTCGATTGCCGAACGTGAAGCGGCACTGACGGCGGCAGCCCTCGACGCGCGGCTCGCCGCCGAGTCGGTCGATGTTACCCTGCCCGGGCGCTCCGAGGTGGTTGGCAATCTGCATCCGGTGACCAGGACCATGGAGCGGATCGAGGACTTCTTCGCCCATATTGGCTATGAAATCAAGGAAGGGCCCGAAATCGAAGACGACTATCACAACTTCGAAGCCTTGAATATCCCGGCGCACCATCCGGCACGGGCGATGCACGACACCTTTTATTTCGATGCGCACACATTGCTACGTACCCACACCTCGCCGGTGCAGGTCCGGGTGATGGAAAACGAGCGGCCGCCGCTACGGATTATTTGCCCGGGACGGGTGTACCGCTGCGATTCAGACCTGACCCACACCCCGATGTTTCACCAGGTGGAAGGGTTGCTGGTCGATGAGGGCGTTAGCTTCAGCGATCTCAAGGGCACCGTAGAGGAATTCCTGCGCGTGTTTTTTGAAAAGGAACTTGCGGTGCGTTTCCGGCCGTCCTATTTTCCCTTTACCGAGCCCTCCGCGGAAGTCGATATCCAGTGTGTGATGTGTAGCGGCGACGGATGCCGGGTCTGCAGCCACACCGGATGGCTGGAGGTGATGGGCTGTGGCATGGTGCATCCCAATGTGTTCGAGGCGTCGGGCGTCGATTCCGAACTCTATAGCGGGTTTGCCTTTGGGATGGGCGTCGAGCGACTGGCCATGTTGCGCTACGGGGTAAACGACTTGCGCCTTTTCTTTGACAACGACCTGCGCTTTTTGCGCCAGTTTACATAGCGCGTGACTGCAGCTGGCGAATGTGTCGAAGCTGCGCGAATCCTGCCGTGGCAGGGATAACCAAATTGAGCAAGACCGGGAAAATTACCACGCATGAAGTTTAGCGAACAATGGTTGCGGGAGTGGGTGAACCCCGATCTCGGCACCGCCGCTTTGGCCGAGCAACTGACCATGGCGGGCCTGGAAGTCGACGGCGTGGCGCCGGTAGCGGCCGACTTTCGTGGTGTCGTGGTAGGCGAGGTGATAGCGGTTGAGTCCCATCCGGATGCCGACAAACTCAGCGTGTGCCAGGTATCCAACGCCTCGGCATCCGTCCAGGTCGTGTGTGGCGCCCCGAATGTGCGGGCGGGCTTAAAAGTTGCCTTTGCCGAAGTCGGGGCAGTCCTGGGCAAGGATTTCAACATCAAGCGGGCAGAACTGCGGGGCGTTGAGTCCCACGGCATGCTCTGCTCGGAGGACGAGCTGGGTCTCTCCGAAGCGGCCGACGGGATACTGGAGCTTGCCGCCGATGCCCCCGTGGGCCAGGATTTGCGCGCCTATCTGGGCCTCGAGGACCACTGCATCGAAGTGGATCTAACGCCCAATCGTGGTGACTGCCTCGGTATCGCCGGCCTGGCCCGCGAAGTCGGGGTGCTCAGCCGGGTTGCAGTTGCGGGCCCGGCGCTAGATCCCGTGCCGGCGACAGTCGACGCCGTGTTCCCGGTTTCGGTCGAGGCGCCCGCCGACTGCCCGCGCTACGTGGGGAGGGTCATCCGCAATATTAATTGTAATGCCGAGACCCCGCTGTGGATGGTGGAGCGGCTCAGGCGTTCCGGAATCCGCAGTATCGATCCGGTCGTCGATGTGACCAACTATGTGCTGCTGGAACT
>CAMYKE010000077.1 GCA_947258895.1 uncultured Pseudomonadales bacterium
TTATGCATAGCTACGGCTATGCATTGCACGTCATTCGCGCAATCTGCGCACCGAGCGACGTGTCATCTTACGCACCAATCGATGACGGATGCGGGCTAGTCCGCCCCCGGCTTTGAACATCATGGAAACTTGTGAAAGCGGGATCAGCGCACGAAGGGATGCTGGCCGTGAAGAAATCGCCTGTAGTCGAAACCTGGCCTCCTTTTGCAACCCTCTATCGTGCTGGATGCGGGTCGGAGACTACTCGCCCAGCACCTCACGAATCGCCCCGACGACCTGTCCGATTTGCTGGTCACTGAGCTCGGGGTAGATGGGTAACGACAGGCATTGCTCCGCCACCTTCTCGGTGACGGGCAGGGCTGCTTGCTCGGTGTCGGCGAAGGCCTTCTGCTGGTGCAGAGGCACGGGGTAATAGATGGCGCAGGCGATGCCTTGCTGTACCAGATGTTCCATTACTTTTTCCCGCTGCGGCATGAGCGTGGTGTACTGGTGGTAGACATGCCGACCAATACCGTCTTCGTAGGGAGTCACGACCGAGCTGTCTTTGAGCAGTTTTCGATAGCTTTGAGCAACGCGACGGCGGCCGCGGTTGTACTCATCGATGTGTTTTAATTTGGTACGCAATACCACGGCCTGGATTTCGTCGAGACGGCTGTTGTATCCGATCACATCATGGTAGTAGCGTACCCGGCTGCCATGATTGCGGTACACCTTGATCCGATCCGCAATTTCGTCCGATTGGGTGGTGATCATGCCGCCGTCGCCATAACAGCCGAGATTCTTGCTGGGAAAATAACTGAAACATCCCGCGCTACCGGTACTACCCGTCATCTGTTCGCCGATAGCAGCGCCAAACGATTGTGCGCAATCCTCAATGAGCAACAGCCCGTGTTTGTCGCAGATAGCCTGGATCGCCTGCAAGTCGGCCGGTTGACCAAACAGGTGCACCGGCATAATGGCTTTGGTTTGCGGCGTGATCAGCGCCTCAATGGCGTCGGGATCGATATTAAAGGTATCCATTTTGATATCTGCAAAACGCGGAATTGCATCTGCATAGCGGATTGCCTCGGCGGTGGCGATAAAGGTGAAAGCCGGCGTAATCACCTCGTCACCGGTTCCGATGCCGTTCGCCAGTAGCGCCAGGTGCAAGGCATCGGTACCGGAGGCGCAAGTGATCGCATGTTTTACCCCGAGGTACTTGGCGGCCTCCGCCTCGAACGCATTGACATTTGGACCGAGGATGAAATTGCAGCCGTTGAGGACGTCCTCGATGCCCTGGTCTATTTCTTGTTTCAGGCTTTTGTATTGTACCTTCAGGTCTAGCATTGGGATCATGGCGGTTACTCTCCATTGTCAGTTTCAGAGCTGTCCCTGGGCCGGGACTATTATTGTTGCAGCGCGCTATGGATGTACCGGTATTGCGTCGGCGACCGGGCTTCCTTGCGGGCGATTGTTACCTGTGGTACTTTTGCTTTGGCGAGCTTCCCCGCGCTTAAGCCTGTTGCTGGCTCAGCGTTTCCCGAATCCGGGTGGCTGTTTGCAGGGCACGCAAGCCATCCTCGCCGGACACGAGCGGCGGGGTGCCGGACCGGATACAGTCGATAAATGCCACGATCTCGGCTTTCAGCGCATCCCCATCTTCGTAGATCGTCTCCTTGCTTTCGATGTTGGGAACGCCCGGGAACATTTCTCCCTCGCCCTTGCGATGGTAACTGAAAATTCGATTCTGGAAATCGATCGAAATATACGCATCTGACTGGAAAATCCGCATCTTGCGTTCCGTTTTCAGGCTGATGCGGCTGGCCGTTACATTCGCCACGCATCCGTTGGCGAAGCTCAGGCGGGCGTTGGCTATATCGGTGGTGTCTGACAACACACTGGTACCACTGATGGCGATATCAACCACGTCCGAGCGCACGGTATTCAGGATCAGGTCGATATCGTGGATCATCAGGTCCAGAATGACGTCGACATCGGTCGCCCGGGGTTTAAAGGGCGCCAGGCGATGGGTTTCGATAAACTTGGGGGTGGTAAGCACCTTGTCCAGGTCGAGTAGTGCAGAGTTGAAGCGTTCCAGGTGGCCGACCTGCAACAGGCAATCGTGCTCCCGCGCCAGCGAGACCAGCTCTTCGGCTTCGTCCGTCGTTACCGTGATTGGTTTTTCGACCAGCACATGGATACCCCGGAGCAGGCAATCCTTCGCAATCGAATGATGCAATGTGGTGGGGGCGGCGATACTGACTGCGTCGACCTTGTCGAGCAGGTCATGGTAATCGGTGTAGGCGGTGGTCTGCCACTTTTCGGCAATGGCTTTGGCATTGCCAGGGTTATAATCGACCACGCCCACCAGGTCGCAGGAGGGCAGGTTGGCGTATTTTTCAGCGTGAAACTTTCCCAGGTAGCCGACGCCGATAACACCTGCCCGGACACGAATATCATCTGTCATGGTTTACGTTTAGTTATAGTTGTAAGAATCAGTATCTCAGGGGGAAGTATAATATTATCTCCCCGGCGAAGTATATCACGCGTACCTGTTTCGCGCTTCGCCTCGAGCCGGTGAGTACACGGGGCGCTTCGGCCGGGGCGTGGCAACGCTGCCCGGGTACTGATCATGTTGTCGGAGTTTCCGGCTGTCAAAGCAGGAATCCATTCAAAAAAGTGTATTGGAGAGACAAGCCTTGGCGTCACCCGGGGAGAAGGATCTGGCAGGCACAATGGTCACTGCCGCGGCTGCTATACGGCAAGCCGATGCGCTGCTGATTACCGCCGGGGCCGGTATAGGCGTGGATTCAGGGTTGCCGGATTTTCGCGGCCCCGAGGGCTTTTGGCGGGCGTACCCGATGTATGAGCACCTGGGGCTACGTTTTGAGGAGGCGGCCAATCCGCGACATTTCCGCCGGGACCCGGGCTTCGCCTGGGGTTTTTACGGTCACCGCCTGCACCTGTATCGAAACACGACTCCCCACCGGGGATTTAGGCTGCTGCTGGAGTGGGCGCGGCGCCTGACCCCGCAATACTTCGTGGTTACCTCAAATGTGGACGGGCAGTTTCAAAAGGCCGGTTTTGATGAGGAGCACATCTGGGAAGTTCACGGCTCGATTCATCGCCTGCAATGCAGCCAGCCCTGCACCCCGGCGATCTGGGCCAACACTGCTACGCCACTGGTTGACGCAGCAACCATGCGCGCCACGCAATTGCCCTGCTGTGATGCATGTGGCGAGGTTGCACGTCCCAACATATTGATGTTCGGCGATGGCGACTGGCTGGCGGAGCACAGCGATCGGCAACAGGCGCGGCTGGGGAGCTTTCTGCAGCGCCTGGCCGGTCGGCGCCTGGTAGTGCTGGAGATTGGTGCCGGAACCTCGTTGCCAACGATCCGCAACCTGAGTGAGAGCGTCGCCCGGCAATTTGAGGGCCGCTGCGTGCGCGTTAATCCGCGGGAAGCGATGATTCCGTCTCCCCATATCGCGGTCAGCGCTGCCGCCTTGCCAGCGTTGCTGGCTCTGCACCGGTTGCAGTCGGTGGCGGATGCGGGCTAAGCGGATCGCATCTACCTGAATAATAACAACAAATTTTCCTTGCTACCTGCTGTTGGGGGAACGGTTTTGCCTGCCGGGGCACGGCTTTTTACGCGCGGAGCTGGACAATGCCCGCTTTGTTGGTCTATTCCTATAGACGTCGGACAGCCGGCCCTGCGACGCACTGCGCCCCGCAGCAGCCTGCTGGAGTTGCGGGGGAAATGTCGGCAGAATGGTGCATATACTACCCCGATGCAAAGAAAAAATTTTATGCTGGATCGCAAAATTAGGTTGACCGATGGTCGCCAAAACGCGTATACAGCGCCCTTTTACTGAAAGAATCCTGGATAACGCCGTAACCATATGAGCAAATCACTGGTAATTGTCGAATCACCGGCCAAGGCAAAGACGATCAATAAATACCTGGGCAACCAGTTCGTGGTTAAGTCCAGCATCGGCCATATCCGGGATTTGCCGGTCAGCGGTTCATCCGCCAACAAGGTTGATCCGAAGGCGCGCGCAAGGGAAGCGGCCCGGACCCGCAAGATGTCGCCGGAAGAAAAGGAGATCCATAAGAAAAACAAGGCTCGCAGCCAACTCATCGCGCGCATGGGAATCAATCCGGAGCAGGGTTGGGAGGCCCGTTACGAGATTCTACCTGGCAAGGAGAAAGTGGTAAATGAGCTCAAAAAACTGGCCCGGGATGCGGACACTATTTATCTGGCGACCGACCTCGATAGAGAGGGAGAGGCCATCGCGTGGCACCTCGAGCAGGTGATCGACGGTGATCCCTCGCGCTTCAAGCGGGTTATTTTTAACGAGATCACCAAGTCGGCTATCCAGGACGCGTTCAAGACACCGACGGCGGTGGATATTAACCGGGTCAACGCGCAACACGCGCGGCGCTACCTGGATCGCGTGGTCGGCTTCATGGTGTCTCCACTGCTGTGGTCGAAAGTCGCGAGGGGCCTGTCGGCGGGACGCGTACAGTCCGTTGCGGTACGCCTGGTGGTTGAGCGTGAGCGCGAAATTCGCGCGTTTAATCCTGAGGAATACTGGGATGTGCATGCCGATCTGCAAAGCGAGGGTGCTGACAGCATTCGCTACCAGGTCGCACAGCAAGCCGGCAAGGCATTCCGGCCCACCACTAAAGCGCAAACCGATGCCGCGCTGGCGCAGCTGGAGAGCCTCAGCTATCAGGTCGGTGACCGGCAGGACAAGCCCACCAGTTCCAGGCCGGGCGCCCCATTTATTACGTCCACGCTGCAACAGGCCGCAAGTACCCGGCTGGGGTTCGGCGTAAAGAAAACCATGATGATGGCGCAGCGGCTCTATGAGGCGGGTTACATTACGTATATGCGTACCGACTCGACCAACTTGAGCAGTGATGCGATCGATGCCTGTCGCGCCTACATCGGTGACAAGTTTGGCAAGCGCTACCTGCCCGAGAAGCCGATCCGCTATTCGGCGAAGGAAGGCGCCCAGGAGGCGCACGAGGCGATCCGGCCGTCCGATGTCGACCTGAAAGCCACTGCGCTGGCGAACATGGAACGCGATGCGGAACGTCTCTACGAGTTGATCTGGCGCCAGTTCGTTGCATGCCAGATGCCGCGCGCGGAATTCCTGAGCTCTACCATAACCGCGGTGGCCGGCGACTTCCAGTTGAAGGCCAAGGGACGAATTCTCAAGTTCGACGGTTACCTGAAGGTGATGCCGCCGGGCAAGAGCGACGAGGATGTCGTGCTGCCGGACCTGCAGGTTGGTGATCCACTGAACTTGCTGCAACTATACCCCAAGCAGCATTTCACCAAGCCGCCGGCCCGGTATTCGGAAGCCAGCCTGGTCAAGGAACTGGAAAAGCGCGGGATCGGTCGCCCCTCTACCTATGCCTCGATTATTTCGACTATCCAGGATCGCGGTTACGTGGCTCTGCAAAACCGGCGCTTCTATGCCCAGAAAATGGGCGATATTGTTACCGATCGGCTCACGGAAAACTTCGATGACCTGATGGATTACAGCTTCACGGCAACCATGGAGGGCTATCTGGACAAGGTCGCGAACGGTGAGCTGGAATGGAAGCAGATCCTTGATGCATTCTATAAGGATTTCGTGGAGCGCCTGGAGAAGGCGCAGCGCGAAGACAACGGGATGCGCGCCAACAAACCGACGGAAACCGATATTGCCTGCCCTAAATGCGGCAGGAATATGCAGATCAGGACCGCCAGCACCGGCGTGTTCCTGGGCTGTTCGGGGTATGCCCTGCCTCCCAAGGAGCGCTGCAAGGAAACCATCAATCTCGTGCCCGGGGATGAAGTGGTTGATGTTGACAAGGACGAAGAAGGCGAATCCAGGCTGCTACGCAGCAAGCACCGGTGCAAGTTGTGTGATACGGCGATGGACAGCTACCTGATCGATGCGAGCCGCAAATTGCATGTGTGCGGGAATAACCCCGATTGCGCAGGCTTCGAGATCGAGAAGGGTGCGTTCAAGATCAAGGGTTATGACGGACCCGTTATCGAGTGCGACAAGTGCGGTGCCCAGATGCAGTTGAAGACCGGGCGCTTTGGCAAGTATTTTGGGTGTACCAGTGATACCTGTAAAAACACGCGCAAGTTGCTGAAAAACGGAGAGGCTGCACCACCCAAGATGGATCCGGTGCCGATGCCCGAGTTGCAATGCGAAAAGGTCGACGATACCTATGTGCTGCGTGACGGGGCGGCGGGCATGTTTCTGGCTGCTAGCCAGTTCCCGAAAAACCGGGAAACACGCGCACCGCTGGTTGCGGAACTGATACCGCACCAGGACGAGATCGATCCCAAGTATCACTTCCTGATGTCAGCTCCGACCACTGATCCTGATGGCAATCCCGCAATCGTACGGTATAGCCGCAAGAGCAAGGAACAGTATGTTATGAGCGAAGTGGACGGCAAAGCAACGGGCTG
>CAMYKE010000078.1:0-13328 GCA_947258895.1 uncultured Pseudomonadales bacterium
CCTCCTTGAGACGCCAATAGATAATCGGGTGTTGCTCGGGCAGGTTCGAGCCGAACGCCATCAAGCATCCGGTATGCTCGAAATCATCGTAACATCCGGGCGGGCCGTCGGAGCCGAATGAACGTTTATAGCCTGATACCGCCGATGCCATACACAGCGTGGTGTTGCCGTCATAATTGTTGGTGCCGATGCAACCGCGCACCAGTTTCCCCAGGGTATAGAATTCCTCGGTCAGCAACTGTCCGGTGGACACGATCGCAAAGGAATCCCTGCCATACTTAGCCTGGATTTCCTTGATTTTGGCGGCGCTGTGATCGAGCGCCGTATCCCAATCGACTGGCCGGTACTCTTCATGGAACGAATCGCGCAACAGCGGTTCGGTGCCGCGCCCCGGGGAGTCAAACAGTTCCTGCTCGAGCAGGCCCTTAATGCACAACTTGCCGCGGTTGACGTCGGCGCCGGCGTGCCCCCGGCTGGTGACTACCTTGCCTTCAGCATCAAGACCTATTTCGATCGCGCAACCGGTGGAACAGTAATTGCAGGTACTGTACTTCCACTCCTTTACATCCTTTTTGGGGATGACAATCGGTTTTCGTTTCTTACGACCAAATAACATATGCGTTGCTCTCTCAAGTAAAGAACCCGTCGTTCATATCTCGACCGTGAATGCCTACCCTCGTCCGTACGCCGGTCATCAAGGTTAGTTGCAAATATCGCACCAGAATTGCAAAAATTTCGAGATATTCATTATTTAGACACAATAATCAGTAGGTTACCAATAAAAACCAAGTCGGAAATCGGAGCCAAGCCGCAATTGGAACAGCACTTTGCCTGCCGCCGCGCCCTATTCTGGAGCACCATTCACACCCCATAGCCCTGCAACCGCCCCTTTTTATACCATTATGCACTGCGGAAATAGTTTTGTGTGTGCACCGTTTTGGTGCAATCAGCTCTTTCTCCCCTGTATTGGACCGAGCACCCGCCACACGCCCTCGTCAGGAGTGAAGATCGTACTTTTTATTAGTATTTACAATACGTTAAAGAAACGGCCAAGTCGAAAAAGTAACTTCCGGGGGGCGCGGGTCCTGGCTGTCCATGCCACTTGTTAGCTCGCCAGGACTAGCCACACCCGGCTCCTGACCCGGTACTTGCAAGGCGCCTCGGCACGCGATTGTGGTCAGCTATTTTGCCATGCACAAAATTGGGTCACCGATTATCCATTATGCGCTGGCAGCAGGCTCGAAGTCGACTCGACCCGAAACTGCATTGAAGATATTTTTTTATATATTTCAATTAGCTAGCAATTTATTGCGACTGAAATCATGATTCTGGCATTCAAATTGCTTTTACCTTGCCAAGGCAATCCGGACCCAGGCCGAGAGGCATGCGTCCACGATCGCAGTACTGTTATACGAGCCAGGTCACACAGCGAAGGATACTTATGAAGGCACAAAAAATCGTAGTAGTCGGTAACGGGATGGTAGGCCACCATTATGTGGAGACGCTTGCCAAAATGGCCCTGCCCTTACACATCACCGTGATCGGTGGCGAGCCGCGACCCGCCTATGATCGCGTCCACCTGTCCGAATACTTCGCCGGTCGCAAGCCAGAGGAACTGGCGCTAACGACCCGCGAACACTATGAGGAACTGGGCGTAGCGGCGCATTTTGGCGATCCCGTCACCCACATAGATCGCGCTGCGAAAACGGTGACCACCGAGGCCGGCCGTTCCTTCGTCTATGACAAACTCGTCCTGGCTACGGGCTCCTATCCGTTTGTACCCCCGATACCCGGCGCGGACCGGAAAGGTTGCCTGGTGTATCGCACCATCGACGACCTGGGTCAGATCAAAGCCGAGTCGAAGCAAGCCAAAAACGGAGTCGTGGTTGGTGGCGGGCTACTCGGACTCGAGGCGGCCAACGCATTGCAGAACCTGGGCCTGGATACCCATGTGGTGGAATTTGCGCCGGGCCTGATGGGCGTGCAACTCGATCCCGGTGGCAGCGGTATGCTGCGACGCAAGATCGAGGCCCTGGATGTAAAGGTACATACCAGCAAGGTCACACAAGAAATTACTGCC
This sequence comes from uncultured Pseudomonadales bacterium, assembly GCA_947258895.1. The sequence continues at coordinate 2,081 of CAMYKE010000078.1, forward strand.
GGTGAGAATGCACGCCTGAAGATGGAATTTGCCGACGGCGAAGCGCTTGAAGCCGACCTGATTGTGTTCTCCGCCGGTATTCGCCCACATGATGAACTGGCCCGCGCTGCAAATCTCAAGGTGGGCGAGCGTGGTGGTATCGAAATCGACTACCACTGCAAGACCAGTGACTCGGATATTTTCGCGATCGGCGAGTGCGCCCTGTTCGGCGGGATGATCTTTGGCCTGGTCGCCCCCGGCTACCGGATGGCCGAGGCCGCCATCAGCCAGCTGCTCGAAGAGTCCGAACATGTGAGTTTCCAGGGCGCCGACATGAGCACCAAGCTCAAGCTGCTGGGTGTCGATGTCGGTTCCATCGGCGACTCCCTCGGCAAGACCGCGGACTCGATCGCATATACCTTCAGCGATGAACGCGCGGAGGTGTACAAGCGCCTGGTGGTAAGCGCGGACTACAGCAAGCTGCTCGGCGCGGTGCTGGTCGGCGATTGCGGCGAGTACGACACCCTGCTGCAGTATTACCTCAATGGCATCGACCTGCCGGAAGCGCCCGAAACCCTGATCCTGCCTGCCAGCGAAGGGGGCGCTCCCGCACTGGGTGCGTCTGCCCTGCCCGCCAGCGCTACCATCTGTTCCTGCCTGAACGTCAGCAAGGGCGGCATTATCGAAGCAATCGACGGCGGTTGCTGCAGCATCGGGGATGTGAAATCCGCAACCGGCGCCAGCACCGGCTGTGGCGGCTGTGCGGCACTACTCAAGAACGTGGTGGACGATGAACTCGCGGCGCGCGGCATGGAGGTCAGCAAGGCAATTTGTGAGCATTTCAATTTCACCCGTGAAGAGCTGTTTCACATCGTCAAGGTGGAGTCGATCAAAACCTTCGATGAGTTGTTGCGCAAACACGGCACCGGCCGCGGCTGCGATATCTGCAAGCCCGCCGTAGCCTCGATCCTTGCCTCCATCTGGAATGACTACATCCTGGAGCAGGAACACGTGGGCCTGCAGGATACCAACGATACCTTCCTGGCCAATATGCAAAAGGATGGCACCTACTCGGTCGTGCCGCGGGTCGCCGGCGGCGAAATCACCCCGGATAAACTGATCGTGCTCGGCGAAGTCGCCAGGAAGTACAACCTCTACACCAAGATTACCGGCGGCCAGCGCATCGACCTGTTCGGCGCCCGGGTCGAACAACTCCCCGATATCTGGGGAGAACTCGTGGCAGCCGGCTTCGAAACCGGTCACGCCTACGGCAAGGCACTGCGCACCGTGAAATCCTGCGTCGGCAGCACCTGGTGCCGCTACGGCGTACAGGACAGCGTTGCCATGGCCCTGACCGTCGAAAACCGCTACAAGGGCCTGCGCTCGCCGCACAAACTCAAGTCCGCCGTATCCGGCTGCACCCGCGAATGCGCCGAGGCGCAATCCAAGGATTTCGGCGTCATCGCCACCGAAAACGGCTGGAACCTCTACGTATGTGGCAACGGCGGCATGAAGCCCCGGCACGCGGACCTGTTCGCCACCGACCTGGACGACGAAACACTGATCAGGTACATCGACCGCTTCCTGATGTTCTACATCCGCACCGCCGACCGTCTACAGCGCACCTCGGTATGGATGGACAACCTGGAAGGCGGCCTGGATTACCTCAAGGAAGTGATCATCGACGACAAGCTTGGTATCGCCGCGGAACTCGAAGCGCAGATGGAGCACATCGTGGGCACCTACCAGTGTGAATGGAAAACCACCATCGAGAATCCCGAGAAACTAAAACGGTTCCGCCAGTTCGTGAATGCGGACGCGGCCGACAGTAATATTGTGTTTGTCGAGGAGCGCGGCCAACCACGCCCCGCCACCAAGGCAGAACGCATCAAGATCCTGGCCAAGTCGGCCTGATTCACACTACCGGCAACCCGTTAAAGGAAAAATTCCATGAGTCTCAAACTCGTACACCAGCAGGAGCAATGGCAGCCGATCTGCACGCTCGACGACCTGATCCCCGATTCGGGTATCTGCAGTCTCGTCGCGGGCCAGCAGGTTGCAATTTTTTATCTCCCCGATGCAGACCCTGCCATTTACGCGGTAAGCAACTGGGACCCCATCGGGGAGGCGAATGTCATGTCTCGCGGCATCGTCGGTTCGATCGGTGACGAATCGGTGGTCGCATCGCCGCTGTACAAGCAGCATTTCTCACTGAGCACCGGCCAATGCGTGGAGCAGCCGGAGCATAGCCTGCAGACGTGGCCGGTACGAATCGTAGACCGACTCATCGAAGTGCTTGTCTAGCGGGATCTGGCAGCAGCGTTTTTTTAAACACGAACCTAATTTTTCAATAGCTGAACGACGAGGAGTCAAGCATGTCGCAACCGCAATCCTTTAACCTGCTTTCATTTACGGGAAAAATGAAAACCTTGCACCTGTCATGGATCGCATTTTTTATTACGTTCCTGGTGTGGTTTAACCATGCCCCAATGTTGCAGGCCATCAAGGAAACCCTCGGCCTCTCCCCGGCCGAAATCAAGATGCTGCTGACCCTCAACGTCGCGCTCACGATCCCGGCGCGGATCATCATCGGCATGCTGACCGACAAGTACGGCCCCCGGCTGGTGTATTCTGCCCTGCTGATTATCTGCTCCGTGCCCTGCTTCATGTTCGCGCTGGCGGACAATTTCACGCAGCTGGCGCTGGCCCGGTTCTTCCTGGGCTTCATCGGAGCGGGTTTCGTGATCGGCATCCGCATGGTGTCGGAATGGTTTCCACACAATGAGCTGGGCTCGGCGGAAGGCATCTACGGTGGCTGGGGTAACTTCGGTTCCGCGGCGGCGGCTTTCACACTGCCGACGCTTGCGCTGTGGTTTGGTGGCGACGACGGCTGGCGCTATGCAATCGGGACTACCGGCCTACTGAGCCTTGCATTCGGCTTTGTCTACTACATGAACGTCAGCGATACCCCCAAGGGTTCCACCTATTTCCGGCCCAAGAACCTGGGGGCACTGGAAGTGACCAGCAAGAAGGATTTTTTCCTGCTGCTGGTGATGAAGATTCCGATGTACGCGATCCTTGCGCTGCTGACCTATAACCTGTCGCCCGCCAAGATGGGCATGCTGAGCCAGACCAGCGCGCTGATCGCCTGGGTCGGGCTGGGAGTGTTGTATTGTTACGACACCCTGCAAGTATGGAAAGTGAACAAACATATTTTCACCACGCCGGTCCCCGAACTGCATCGCTATGAGTTCAAGCAGGTCGCAGTACTGAACATTCTGTATTTCGCCACCTTCGGCTCCGAACTGGCGGTGGTCTCCATGCTGCCCCTGTTCTTCGCCGAGACGTTTGAATTGAGCCCGGTCGTCGCGGGGATGGTCGCTTCCGCCTACGCATTCATGAACCTGATGTCACGGCCCGGTGCCGCCGGCCTCGCGCTCGGTTACCTGGCGATGGCGTCGGTCGATAGCAGCTGGCCAGTATGGCTGGCCGTGGTCGCCGCCATGACCTGCTCGTTCTTCGTGCAATCCGGGGAAGGCGCGGTATTTGCCGTGGTACCCCTGATCAAGCGTCGCCTCACGGGACAGATCGCCGGCATGACCGGCGCCTACGGCAATGTCGGTGCGGTCAGTTACCTCACCGTGCTGGCGCTGGTGGACTACAACGTCTTCTTTTACGTAATCGCCGCCACCGCCGTACTTGGCTTTGTTACGCTCCTGTTTATGGAGGAGCCCAGCGGCCAGATGGCGGAGGTTCGCGAGGATGGCTCGGTAGAACTGATCGACGTCTCTTCTTAAGCACCCGGGTGCAGGGGTGGGGAGTGAAAAATTGAGCGCGTCCCCTCCCCCTGTTTACCCGCGTCGCGATGACGCTATAATGGGCTACAAAATAACCGATAATAAAGTGGTCCATATGGAGGCCATCGCGCAAGACCCTGCGGCGCTCGATGTCACTTTTGGCGGGCATTCCACCGCCGGCATCAAGCCACTGAACCAGGATGCCTTCGCAGCCTACCAGCCCGAAGCGTCGGCACGGATGCTCAAGGGTGTGGTCGCCGCCATCGCCGACGGGGTGAGCTGCAGCGATCGTAGCGCCGAAGCGAGCCAGGTCAGCGTTACCGATTTCATTAACGATTACTACAGCACGCCCGACACCTGGACGGTAAAGGAATCCGCATCCCGTGTGCTCAACGCGCTCAACGCCTGGCTGTACCAGCATGGAATCCAGGGAAAATCGCTGCGTAGCGAACTGGTCACGACCTTCAGCAGCATCATTTTCAAATCCAACACGGCCCATATCTTCCATGTCGGGGACAGCCGCATCTATCGTTTTCGCGGCGGCAGCCTCGAGCAGTTGACCCGTAGCCACTACCGTACTGAAGCCGGCGACAATGTGATCCTGACCCATGCGATGGGAATGGATATTCACCTCGAGGTGGATTACCTCACTGATGATCTCGAGAAAAACGACCTGTACCTGTTGACCACCGACGGCGTACATGACTTCCTGTCGGACAAGGAATTACAGGAATTGCTGCAACGGGATGCGATCTCGCTGGAAGCCCATGCCCAGATGATCGTCAACCATGCCCTCAACAAGGGCAGCAATGACAATCTCAGCTGCCTGCTGGTGCGCATCGCCCGCCTGCCGCAAGCGGACATTGACGAGGCGCACCGCAAGATTGCCCACTACGTGGTGCCTCCGGTCATGGAACCCGGCATGAGCATAGACGATTACCGCGTGCTCGAGGTTTTACACAGCAGCACCCGCAGCCACCTGTACCTGGTGCAACACAAAAACAACAACATCAAACTCGTATTAAAGGCGCCCTCCGAGAATTTTTCCGAAGATGATCATTATCTCGAGGCATTTATACGCGAGCAGTGGATCGGACAGCGCGTCAATCACCCGAACGTAATGAAGGTATTTGCACGCCCCGATGGCACCCGCTTCCTCTACAACCTCTACGAATACTTGCCCGCGCAGGAACTGCGCCAGTGGATGCATGATAATCCCGGGCCCGCTATCGGCCGGGTACGCAGCATTATTGAGCAAATTGCCGCCGGGCTGCGGGCGTTTCAGCGCCTGAGCATGGTCCACCGGGACCTCAAGCCGGAAAACATACTGATCGACAAGGACGGCCGGATCAAACTGATCGACTTTGGCACGGTGCAGGTAAGCGGCCTGCAGGAAATCCGCGCCGCGATCGAGGAAGAATGCCCGGTCGGCTCGATACACTACATCGCTCCCGAGTACCTGATGGGACAGCAGGGCGTATTTCGATCCGACATCTTCTCCCTGGGCATCGTTGCCTACGAAATGCTGTGCGGCGAGTTACCCTACAAGGCACCCCTGTACCGAAACCGGATTCCCAAAAATTACAGCCACTGGGAGTACCAGCCAATCCTGCAAAAACGCGACGACGTGCCGCTATGGATCGATCTCGCACTCAAGAAAGCAACCGCGCCGTCCCCCCGGGACCGTTACCTCGCCCTCTCGGAATTTGTCCAGGACTTGCGCGCACCCAATCAACAACTCATCGATAAAGTCCAAAGCGTGCCCCTGATAGAACGCAACCCGCTGCTGTTCTGGCAGGCGCTCAGCGGCCTGCTGTTAATCGGCTTCCTCTGGCAATTGATGACCTGATTCCCGATCCGGCTTCGCCAGCCACCAAGTATCCATTGCAGGAACCGCGTTCGTAGCCTGCGACCCGCTGCGCCGGGTCGGAAATCATTGTGCATCCAATCCATACTTCAACCACTACTCGAAAAAGTACCACTGGCACTTCCTGTGGTGGACCCTGGAACGGTCGGTGCCCATGAAATTGGGCCGTGGCTGAGCAGGAGCCGCTGTCCTGCCGCAGGCGCGATGCTCTCGCACTGCTGGCTTGATGTTCCAACACAAAGATTTGCATTGAATTTTGCGTCAGCTTGGTTAAAGTAAGTTATTGAATGTCCGGACTTTCACCCACGTAAACTGGAATGACCGCCAATGCAACCCTCCTTGACAACAGACAAAGCCGGTGTGCAATTCTGCGAATTCGCGCCGAGTACCACGTTACCTTTGGTAAAATGGATGGCACGCTGCAGCATGCTGCTGGCCATCTGCGTCGGCTGGAATGGCGCTGCCGCGGGCACCTTCAATCTGCTGGTGGAAAATGATGCCTTCGCTGCAACGGATCGGCACTACACCAACGGCGTGCAGATTTCCTATCTCTCCGACCCTATGGGGGAAGACGGGAAGTACAGCGAACCGAATGCCGATGAGCCAAAGGCCTTCCGCTTTGGCTGGCGCATCGGGCAAAGCATTTTTACGCCGACGGACACGGAAGCGACCGCACTGCTACCGGAGCAGCGCCCCTATGCAGGTTGGCTGTATGCAGGGGCATCGCTGGTTCGCAGCACCGCCTATCATGTGGATACCCTGAGCCTGACCGTTGGGACTATCGGGCCCGATGCCAAAGGCGAGGAAGTTCAGAACGGATTCCATGAATTGATCGACAGCGATGAACACCTCGGTTGGGACAACCAGCTGGCGAACAAGGTCGGTGGCGAGATACTGATTGAACGAAAATGGCGCGCGCTGGCCCAGACCAAAATGCTCCGGCTGGGGATTGACCTGATGCCGCACGTCGGTATCGCCGCCGGCAATATCGAAGCGTACGCGAATACCGGATTTACCATACGTATCGGGAATGATCTGGACAACGACTTTGGTCCCCCACGGATTCGGCCCAGCCTGCCCGGCTCCGCATTCTTCATGCCCCACGACAAACTGGCCTGGTACCTGTTTGCCGGCATCGACGGCAGGTACGTGGAGCGGAACCTGCTTCTGACGGGCCATGGCGACACCAAGCGGCCGCAGATCGAACTGGAGCGCTGGGTGGCCGATGCCCAGGCCGGGCTGGCCGTCACCCTCGGCGGCTTCCGGCTGGCCTACACCTTTGTCTACCGCTCGGAGGAGTTCAAGCAGCAAGTCCAGCCCGACCGGTTTGGATCAGTGGCATTAACTTTCCTCTTCTAGCCGGCGGTCGAACCGGTTGAACACAACGAAAAGCGGAGCACTTCCGCTCCCGGGCCTTGCCACCCCTCCGGGTCTGCTTTCCCTCGATCGGGCCGGCACGCGGCAGGCGTTTCCCCGCCCAACCCACTTGATCTGCCAGCGGATGTCCGCCACACCGCCATCGGTTTCGAATTCACGCCGGCGAATGACGAACCGGGAAAAACCACCGAGGGCAGAATAAAATGGTCGCTTTCCAGCAGATCCACATCGAAGTCGCCCGCAATGCCACCGATGACTTCAACCCCTTCCACGACAAACTGAAATGGCAGCGCATTCACCGCAACCCCTTCGGCGGTCCCATTGTTATGGGATTTCAGTTGCAGTCCTTGATCGAGCACCGCATCAAACAGTACCGCATCGAAAGGGACGAACTGCCATTGATCGCGACCAACCGTCTGCGCTATAGCAACTACCAGTTTACCTTTGCCAGCGCCGTCAGCCCGGAGCAACAGATCAGTATCGATATCAAGAAGTCACAACTAAAGCCTGGTGACAACACAATGCTCTCCAACCGGGTCAGTCTCAAGGCCGACGGCAGCCTGGCCCTGCTGGGCTACAAGCGGGAATCGCAGCAGCCGCTGTTTCTGCCCGAGGCGAGCGCCGGGGCTTTCGGCCCACTCGAGCAGGCGGCCGATCGCAGCTTTCTGCCAGGAACCGAGATCTTCCTCAAACGCAAATACATGAACAACAGCAACGCGAAGAACTTCCTGACCGGTTCGCTCGTGGAACAGGCGGATTATTTCGATGAAATCGAAGATCGCGTAGTTTACCCCGAAATCTTTCCTTGCGCGCTAATATCCTGTGCGCTGCTGGAAAAAGCCAAACAGAAAGGGCACGACTTCGAGGTCAACCCGATGGTGTATTCCTCGCACAGGATTACCGTCGACCGGATCCACCTGGATCAACTGCGTAGTAACAACTGCCTGCATATCCTGGTCGAGCAGACCCGCTCGGGCGCGGAACACAGTTTCGATTGCTTTGGTGTGGTCGGCACAGACAAACTCCTCTATCGAGCCCAGATTGATCTGATCGCCTTGGAGGCGATTCTCGAGTAGCACGGTAAATTCCCTTGTTTATTACCTGGTGAGTCGGCTCATACAGGCAAATTCCAGATACTCTTGATTCCGACCAGGATTGATTAACCCGGTCGGTGAGATATGGCGGCTAGAAGCTGAATACCAGCGAGGTGAAGTAGCTGTGATCGGCATGCTCCAGGTCGGCCACGGGATCGCTGTCGTACTGGCTTTCCAGGGTAACCTGCAGTGCCAGGCGCTGGTTGATGTCGACCTTGACGGCCAGGTTGTTGTACAGGTAGCTGTCCGAGGGCTGGCTAAGGCGCGGCTGCCAGTAGAGGGTATTGCTGATCGAGGCGCTGGGGGTCAACCGCTGGGAGTAACTCACATAGGCGTTACCACGGGCGTAATCTTCACGGACTTCAGTATTCTCCAGCTGGTAAACCTCCTCGGTGTAATAGCCGCCCACACCGACCCGCAGCTGGAAGCTCTCATCATCCGGACTCAGGTCAAACCGCGCTCCGGCGCCGACCAGGGTGCGTGAGTCCAGTAGCTTGAATGCATCGTCCTGGTATTGCAGAAAGCCCTCCCAGGCAAAGCGGGGCGATTCATGGTGAATGTAACGCAGATGCGCGAAATTGTTATCCGTGTCCTTCACATCCTTGCTCTCGCCGTATTCGCTGCTGACGATAGCGAGCACCTGGTGCTGTTCACGGCGATAATCGAGACGACCAGTGGCGCTGGAGGTTTGCTTGTCGCTGTTCCCCGATTTACCGCTGATCGACAGCTGCAATTCGCTATAGAGACCCTGCTGGTCCGCAGATTTTCGCTTGCTTTCAATGTTGGTGATTGCATGCGCCAGTGGCGCGCATACCAGGCTGCAACTGATGACAACGGTGCTCAGGCGCATCGAGTACCCCTCTATGGCTCAGGAAAAGCGGCCATTATACGGGTGGGCGGTACAAATGCTACTCCCCCGCCCCAAAAGGCGGACCAGGGGAGGAGAAAAATCCGTAGCGTGGAAATCGGGATGACCGGGTTATTGCACCGGGACCCTGTCGGCCGGACCACACTATTCCCAAAGGCCCGCAGCAACCCCAAAGACCCACAGCACCGAACCGACAAGCGCGCCTGTCAGCGAATCAGGCATTGCTGCATCGGTACCTGAGTTGCAAAATCGTGCGCTCGCAAATGCGATCCCTGGCGTGCGCGGCAATCTGAAACGGCACAGTCGTGGTCTGTACGGCCTTATTCCAGCGGCATGCCTATCTGGCGGGCCTGCGACGCCTGGTCCCTAGCACCCCAGCGTTGCTCTATTTTGCCGTCCCGGACCAGGAACCATTCCATGGCAACCAGTTCGTAGGATTTTCCGGTTGCCGGGATACCGAAAAACGGACCTTGAAAAGTGCCGCGCTCTGTAAAACGCACGGCCACGGTATCCTGTTCCGCTATCATCTCTTCAATGCTGAGGTTTATCGCCAGACCATCCACCAGTTGGCGCCAGATCGGCATGATCTTATCGAGCTGCCCCTTACCGAGCACACCCTGGATGGTCGCGTCCGGCGAGAACAGCTGGCGGAGCGCCTCGAGATCACCGCGGTTGAATGCGTCTACATAGTTGCGGACAACCGCTTTATTGCGTTCCTGCTGAGTCATCGTCAAAGCCTCCCGTGCTTGCCCCGCGTCAACGGCCAATTCGGCGCTTGCGACCGCCGCGTCGATCCAGCAGCCCTCCTGGTTGCGGGGGCATGCTACTCATAGTTTTCCAAATGGGTCACGGATATAGAAGCGCCGCACACCCCAGGGTTCTCTCCTGGGACCATATTCAACAGGAATCCGGGCGTCCCGCACCCGCTGTAAGGCCTGCTCGATATCATCGACCTCGATGGAAAGATCCGGCACGGGGGTGCCGGACCCTCCCTGAGTCGCGACGCTTATCTGCACGTTCATCCGCGTATTTGCGCCGTAGGTATGTATCCAGCCATGATCCATGAGCAGCTCCAGCCCGAGGACATCGCCATAAAAACGCGTTGCCTTATCGAGATCGGAGGCATCAACATTCGCCACGATGCGCTTGATTTTCAATTCAGTTCTCCGGTGCGCTGTGCGTTCCACCGCCCCGCAAGCGGAGATTGGAACGACGCGGGTGAATTAGCTACTCCTGGTCAATTACTCGGGCGATTCCGGCCACTGGATAAAGGGTGGGCTGACAGGTTCTCCCGGAGGGACAGTTGCGGGAACCGTGGTATCCGATGGACCCAGGGTCTTCACGAATCGATACACTGCGACCAGATCATCGCGGCTCATCGCATTGACCGCCCACCATGGCATCGGTGGCCTGGTTTTCATCTCTTTTGCATGAGAGACCCACTGTTCTTCGGAAAGGTTGCCGAAGAATTTCCGCAGATTAGAAGGATAGGTCGTTCCCCAGGGTCCCCGAAAGCCCAGCACATCCCCTTGCAACCACTCCTGTACCGGCACGGCGCCACCACTTGGCGCAAAACCCGCCGTGTGGCAGTCATTACAGCCGGCAATTTCTACAAGGTACCGGCCCCTGGAGACGACATCCTCATGGGAATCTCCAGAAAACGCGGGCAAGGACCACAATGAACCACCTAACAGCAATACGATAAATCTTTTACAGCCTGACGTAGACATTTCTCTGTCTCCTTAAGAAAGGCACTTGTTGGTGCCAATGAATAGACCGTATAACTTTTCGCATTATCGACACTCCGCGAGCCTGGCCCGTCGAGTGTCTGACTGCACTAAATTAGTAAGCGATTCCTTGTAGCTCCTCCATGGTAAGGGACAAATCAAGACTTCGGGACAGCGTGCGACGGGTCCGCCATACAGGAGCCGATCGGGGCCGGTTTCCCGAATAATATTGCACCAATTTTAATCGCCGGTACATCGAAATTTTCCCCGCCTGATGCACAGAATTCTGCATATCGTTTTCCATATCCGCCCGCTGCGTAGCGGTTAAAGCCCGCCGGGGTTCGCGCAAGCTTGCGGGCCGAACCAGGCCGCCCCGGCGGGATTGTACCCGGACTGCGCTGTTACAGCGCTTTCCGAAAAAGGTGCCTGGCACAATATTTGTAAACCATGCCAGGCCCCCACTTCACTGCCTAAAGCTAAAAGTTAAATCGAGCATCAACACCGATGACGTCAACGTCTTCAGCGTAGTCATAGGAAAG
>CAMYKE010000078.1:13363-14741 GCA_947258895.1 uncultured Pseudomonadales bacterium
GGCACCAAGACTGAATCCGGTGTCTCCTTCATTGTCAACATCCGCATAGTTTATCGACGCAGCCAGTTCCACGATTTTCGTGGGCATGGCACGCACTCCTGCTTCAAGGACATAGCCATCGCCATCCTCCTTGAATCCCGAGGTCTCCAATTCGGCATAGGCGTAAGACAGGGAAGTGACAAAGTCGACGCTTTCCATGATCGGCGTATGAAAGCCAGCGCCGAGGGTGTATTGCGTCACGTCAATTTCATCCCCGAAAAACTTATCGTCTGATTCCAGAAGCGAATAATTACCGGTTAGAAAGAAATTCTTACTCACGCCAACACTAACGTCGGCTTGATAACCGCTGAAGTCCTCGTCAACTACCTCCGCCTGGACATAGCCCAGGGTCGCGTGGTTGTAGGATAAATCGTTTTCAGACGCCACTGCGGACAGGGCGACCACAGACGTGAGTACTAGGGGTGTAACTTTACTGCTAAACATTTTCTTTTTTCCTTGTCAGATCATGACCATGTTATGGAAATATTGATTACTGCTTCATTGGAAGCGGCGCAATATCAATGGGGTTGGCCTGACAAATAACAATAGCTATTTACTGAAATATTTTTACCCTGAATGTAACCGGCGGCCGGCTTGCAACACTTTAGGATAAGAGCCTCTATCTAGCTGATAAAATTATTATTTTTTATGTCAGGCGCGGCAGTAAAACGTGCTGCGACCCGAAAAGGGGACGGAGGGATTATTCGCGAAAAGGGGACGGACCCGAAAAGGGGACGGAGGGATTATTTATTAACCAGCGCCGACTGGTTTCTCACCGCCATTGCCCGACGCAGGTTACATCCATCTCTGGCAATAAGTTACTGAATGGGAAGGTGGCCGGTCACCTTTAAGTCCCTCCGTCACTTTTCTAGAACCATTTTGCTGATTGGGTCGGATCGAGTACGTCTTTAAGAACGAACGCAACAGAGCCTGAATGGTTTGCCCTCAACCTGTGACTGGCGGGAACAACCGCGGCAATGGACGTCGACGACCAGACCCTGATTGACAGGGTCGTCAGGGAAAAAAGCCAATACGCATTCGCGGAACTGGTAAAACGCTACCAGTCGCCGCTTCGCTTCAGCTTGCGCCAGCTCACCGGCTGGAATGAGTCGCTGGCTGATGACTTGGCCCAGGAGACCTTCATCAAGGCCGACCAGGCCTTGCCCGGTTTCAAAAGTGAAGCGAAGTTTTCCAGTTGGCTGTATCGCATAGCCTAAAATGAGATGGTGAGCTACTTTCGAAAGTCGGGGAACCGTGAACACGCAACCGACCAGGAGCCGGTGGAGCCAGTTCAGGAGGACGAACACAGCAGCTTGCAGCGGGATCTGGCGCGCGCCAT
>CAMYKE010000079.1 GCA_947258895.1 uncultured Pseudomonadales bacterium
CCGCATAATCGACATTACTAGTCGCGCGTAACGCGCTGAGTTTACTTCTAAAATCTGTTTCTGATACGCGCCGCCGCGCCGCATCGCAGGCGCCAAATTCGGGTACTGCCTCAACATCGATATACATTACATTGAGGAAGGCACGGTTGGAGGGAACGTAGGGACTGAAATGCAGTGGATTGGCGGGAAACAGCGCATGCAAAGGATTCAGGCCCACGATATCGATGCCGCGGGTGGCGGCGGCCACAATGAACTCCTTCAAATCCGTGAAATCCCCGATCCCCCAATTGCGCGCCGAACGCAGGGTATAGAGCTGCATGGTTACGCCGAAAATCTTGCCCCCGGAACGCATGGGCTCGGGTTCATAGCAGGTCTGCTGCGCGATCAGCAGCGGCGTACTGGCAAGCTCCGCTGCGCCGGGTTGTGCCACCAGCACCAGCCGGTGAAATCCCGGCGGCGCCTCGAGGTCGAGGCTAACCGAACGGCGCAGCACCAATTGCCCGTCGACCTGATGGCGCGCGACGACCTCCAGGTCATCGATCCGCACGTCGGTTTCGAGCACCCCGCCGTTCTCAAGGTGAATCTGGCACAGGATGCCGCTATCTTCCCGCGCAGCCGGCAGGTTGAACTCAAACTGCGCTCGGTCGCCTTCCCTGGCGATGACAACCGGCGGCAGGACCCGGCCCCAGTCCTTGGCGTCCAGTTGTTGCAGTGCTGCGCGGGCGCCCTGCTCGGTCGGGTCGAAGCCCATGCAGCGCAGAATGTTATGCTGGGCCTCGGGCGCGATGGGCCTGAGGTTGCGCGTGAAGTCCTCGAACTCGGAGGCGATACCGGTGCGCCGCGTTAACTCGGCAATCGGGTTGTTCGTCATCAGTTAGTGCTCATTCTTTTTATCCAGGCCTGGCGAGTCGCGCCTTTCCATGAACGCTGACACACCAACTGAATCCGCAATTATCAAGTGGGCGGAGTACTAGTATACACAATTGAGCAATCAACGGAGGTTGTTGCGATGCGGCAGCGGCACCAACCCGAAAGCCCCGGGCGGTCCGCCGCTCCCCGCTATCCTGATTCCGCTTCGGACTGCTCCGCGGCGACCGCCTGCGACTCCTTGATTTCCGCCACCAGGAACTCAAACGCCGCCACAATCGCGTTGGCGACCTCGTGGGGCGGCGCCTCGTAAAACAGCTCCCAGGCAGCAGCGCCATTCTCGCTATAGGGCCCCTGCGGTTCCGGCCGCTCCGTCCAGTGGATGCGCACGGCATGGCCTATCAGCACATCCAGCACGACATGACTATCGAGTTGCAGGTCCGGATTGACCCGCAAAATCCTGGAAAAGACCTGCAACGCCTCGATCACCAGTTGACGGTATTCCGGCGCGTGAATGTGGTTGAGCTTGTCTTCGATCAGGCGCGCAAAACTTTTTTCACCCGCCGTCATGTCGGCACGCAGCAGTTTGCTATTGAGGCGGTTGTGAGACTCCAGCCGGTCACCGATGACGAGCCCGGCACATTGTCCCAGGTCTTGCCAGAGTTGCCGAAAAAACGCCTTCGACAGGCGAGGAACGGCGCCGTTAATCTTGCGCCAGGCGGTCCAGCCGGTTTCGGCATCACCCAGCTTCGGATCCGAGTCCGCCGTAAAGGTGATGGTGGCAAGCCCATCCTTGCTCGATGCGATCTGCAACGATTCGACGGTGGCCAGATGCTCTGCGCCCTGGCCCGCATGCCGCAGCAGCCGATGCAGCCGCTCCATAATTTCCTGCGGGCTCAATTCCATTAGTTCGTCGAAGGCCTCGTCCTGGGTAATCTGTCGCTCCCAGGCCAGCTCGCCCACCAGCAGTAACAACAGGTGCCAGCACTGCAATGTCGAGGTATTCTGGAATGCCTCGGGATCGATCTTGACCAGCTTGCCCAGTAACAGCACAATCTCCTGGATGAGCAGCCGCCCGCGCGGGTCATCGCCGCCGTAAGTATTGATACGCGCCAGGATGTCCTGGGTATTGAGTGGCCGTTCGATCAGCACTGCGCTCGAGAATGACCGGCCCACCGCGAGCCGCATGCGGCGAACGACGATTCGCGCCACTTCATCCTCCAGCCGCTCGTCGCACCAGCCCAGCAATGCAGCGGCCCGACGCAGTACGCCCCAGGCGCGGCGTTCGCCGGCGCGGCCGTACAGTTCCTCGGCCATGTCGCGCAGGCTCGCGCCAAGGCTGGTCGGTGCATCCACATCCAGCCGTCCCCAGAGAATACCCAGCAGCTCAACCTGGGCATAACTGTTGCGGCTCTCCTGTAATTGCGAGAGAAGGATTTCGGCCGACGGTTCCGTACGCCACACGCCGATCTGGTGACCCGAGATGCGCTCGCCGCCGTTCGCATCCAGCTTGAGCGTACAACTGACCATATCACCCTCGAGGTAGGTGGCGTCCTGTAGCTGAAAGTCGTGCAGGTAATCGATACTCTGGCGCGCCGCATTGTAGAGGTGTTCCGCTATCCTGGAGACGCGAACCTTTACTCCATTACACAGGCCTTCCTGCATATCCTTGAGCAGGTCGACCAGCAACCTGCTGTTGCCCGTCAGCAGCATCGAGCGGCTGACCATCAGGGTCATCAGTGGGCGCCCCGGTTGCCGCCAGTTGCGCTGCAGGTATGCCAGTTCACCCTTGATTTGCTCGACCAGCAGTCGATTGTCCAGGTGGAGGTACGATTTGCGTGCGTCCAAAAAGGGCGGCAAAAACACCACCGTTTCGCCGCGCACGGAAAATGCCTGCGACGTGGTCAGGGTATCGAAGCGGCCCTTGGGCCTGCCGGACAGCGACAACTTGCGGTTGCGCCCGACTTCACCATACGCCTCCACCAGGTCCGAGGGTTTTGCCGCCCGTACCGGCGCAATCTGTGCCGGCGTTTGGGCATGGATACCCTGTTCATCCAGCATTACCTGTACCTCGGCATCCGCCGCCAGAAATGCCAGGTTAACCATGGTTTCGCGTCGATAGCGATGGCCCCAGCGCCGATCCAGCGGATCGATATCCGCGGCGTAGATATACTTGTCCAGCAACAAAGAGCCGAGCATATGCAAGCTCTGCGCCCACACCAGGGGCACGTTTTCATTAGGCACCCGGTCCTGGCTGTTGGGCGCTGCCTTTTCGGCGGCGACATTTTCCCTGGCGACGAAGTACAGTTCCGGCAGTAACCGGCGGCCATCCTGTTCCACGAACAGGGGTTCCAGTGCCGCGCGGTAAAATTCGACCTGTGCGGCATCCTCGCGCATCAGGCCATCCAGCAATTGATAGGTAAAAAACAGCGGCCATTCCGATTCAATATGCTCGAAGGCTTGCAACTCGCCCTGCTCATAGTAGGGCCGATGCGGGTCTTCCAGCACCGTCTGGTGACCATCCCGCAGGAATCGCTTGCAACCATAGCGGCCCTGCAGCTTGGTGACAATCTCCTGCCGCGTTTGCGTAACCAGTTCGGTGTTCTCCACCGCAAAGGCGGGAAAGCCGATAATACTCAACAGCGCAGCATCGATTTCCTTGGACTCCGATTCCCGAGGCAACAGCGTTTCCAGGGTATCGCGCGCGTTGGCGATATCGTCCTCCACCACGTGGATTACCGAGGCGTCGCTACCTTCCCCACCGTACAGGTCGAAGCCACGCATGGCCTCGAGCGCGGCCTTGGCCATGCCCACCGAACTGGAATTGATCTCCGCATCACCGGCATTCATCTTGGCGCCGCGCTCCCACAGCCCGAAATCAGGGGTAAGGTAGGTGCGACTGATGTAGTGAACGAGGTTCTGGACGAAATCGACTTCCTCCTGGTCGAAAATAATACGCAGCCCCGAGGCGATCATCTGGGCAAGAATCAGCAGGAACAGGGAGGTCGCGTCCAGCTGCAGGTGACCCCATTCATCATCGCCCACCACCGGTTCGCCGGTCTGGGTATCATACTTGGCGTGCAGGGCATCCTTGGGGTCCAGCGTATGTTTAAAGGCCTCAACCTTGGCGCTTTGCTTCATCATGCAGACCAGCATGCCGCGCATCAGCTTGACGACGCTCTGCTCCAGTTCGTAAGCACGGCCCTGGTCCGAATCCTCGCGCCGATAGGCCATCGCCAGGCCCCAGATCGCCAGAATGCTGTAGACGTTGTCACGCACCCAGGCATGGGTGTAGTCACCGTGGATAGTGATTGCGGTACTGGCCGGCAGCAGCCCGGTAATCGGGTTCTGGCGCGACAGGATGATCGCCTGTGCCTGGTCGTAGTATTCTTCCAGTCGCATGCGGCGACGGTAGGTTTCAATATGGTCGGCTTTAACCGGGGTAGTCATAACACGCTCCTGCATCACCGGCACAGCGTTTAGCGACGCTGCGCGATACGGAAAGAAATCAGCAACCTTTCCAAAACTCCCGCAACCGCCGGGCGAACTCGGGGACCGTTCAGGTCAGGTTGTAAAGTTTCATGCAATTATTGCGCCCTCGCCCACCGCGCTCGTACGCAGAGACAACCTGATTTCACGGCGCTTCGCCGGCATCGAACAAAGAAATGCTAGCGAGGGACTGTCGCGCTTACCAGGCAGGAATTCAACGACCTGCTAATCCAGTCGCTGGAACGCCAGCGTTGTCAAAGCGGGCAGTTCAATCGCAATCGATTGCGGGTAGCCATGCGCAGCATGGGATTCTGCCCGCAATTGGTGCGGATTACCACCATCGGTGCCCCCGTATTGCACTGCGTTCGTGTTCAGGCATTGTTGGTAGCTGCCCCTTTTCGGGACCCCGATTCGATACTCGGCATGGGATTGCTGTGAAAAGTTGCACACCGCGATAACCGGCGCCGTAGAGTCGCCCGACCTGCGCAGATAGGCAAAGACGCACGAGCCGTGGTCACTTGCCTCGATCCATTCGAAGCCGTCGGCCTCACAGTCCTTCTTATACAACGCCGGGGTATTTCGATACCATTGGTTGAGGTCACCGACCAGGCGTTGCACGCCGGCATGGGCCTCCTCGTCAAGCAGGTGCCAATCCAGCGCCTGGTCGTGGCTCCATTCGCCCTGTTGGCCAAACTCGCCGCCCATAAACAACAACTTCTTGCCCGGATGCGTCCACATAAACCCGAAATAGGCGCGCAGGCTGGCAAACCGCTCTGCGTCGTCGCCCGGCATTCGCCCCAGCAATGAGCCCTTGCCGTGCACGACTTCATCATGACTCAGCGGCAGGATGTAATTCTCGCTGAACGCATATTCCAGTCCAAAGCGAATATCTTTGGAATGCTCGGGACGCTCCTGCGGGTCGCGACTCATGTAACGCAGGGTGTCGTGCATCCAGCCCATATTCCACTTGTAGCCAAATCCCAGGCCGCCGTTATAGATCGGATGGGACACTCCCGGCCAGGCAGTAGACTCCTCGGCGATCGTCGTGATAGCAGGAAACTTGCCGAAGGCGCGCTCGTTTATTTTCCGCAACAGATCGATGGCTTCGAGATTCTCCCGGCCGCCATGAATATTGGGAATCCATTCTCCCTCTTCCCGGCTGTAATCCAGGTACAGCATCGATGCGACCGCATCCACCCGCAGGCCGTCGATATGATACTGGTCGAGCCAAAACAGCGCGTTACTCAATAAAAAGCTGTTTACGCCGGCGCTGCCGTAGTCAAAGATCAGGGTATTCCAGTCCGGATGAAAACCCTTGCGTTTATCCGCGTGTTCGTAAATGCAATTGCCGTCAAAACGGCCAAGACCGTGCTCGTCCATCGGGAAATGAGCCGGTACCCAGTCCAGCAGGACGGCCAGGCCCGCCCGGTGACAGCGGTCGATAAAATACCGGAAGTCATCCGGTGAGCCGAAACGGCTGGTAGGCGCAAACATGCCAACCGGTTGATAGCCCCACGAACCATCGAAGGGATATTCGCTGACCGGCATCAACTGCAGGTGGGTAAAGCCCAGGCTCTTGACGTAGGGAATCAGCCGGTCCGCCAACTCGCGATACGTCAGGTAGCGATTATCCTCCTCGGCGTAACGTTGCCAGGAACCCAGATGCACCTCGTAAATGGTGATCGCCGCGTCACGCGGTGTTTTGCACTGTTGCGATTCCTGCCAGGTTTGATCCTGCCATTGATAGTGATTCAGGGACCACACCACGGAAGCGTTTTCGGGTGGCTGTTGCATCGCGAACGCAAAGGGGTCTGCCTTCAACGGCAGCACTTCCCCATCCATGGAGCGAATCTCGTACTTGTACAATGCGCCCTCCTCGACGCCGGGCACAAACAATTCCCACAACCCGCTTACGGTATGTTTGTGCATGCCGTGGCAGCTACCGTCCCAACCGTTGAAGGTCCCCACCACCGCGACATTGCTGGCGTTAGGCGCCCACACGACGAACAGTACGCCTTCCGCACCCTGCCAGTTGAACGGGTGCGCCCCCAGCCACTGGTAGGCGTGATCAAGGCC
>CAMYKE010000080.1 GCA_947258895.1 uncultured Pseudomonadales bacterium
CTCCTTGGATTCGACGTGGTAGCCGAAGGCGGCCTTGCTCATGCCGACCCGATCGACGATGTCGGCCACCGACGCGCCCTCATATCCCTTCTCCTGGAACGCTTCGAGTGCCACCGTCAGCAGGTCGTCTCTCCGGCTCTTTCGTGCCATGGAATAACAGATAGTTCACCGGTACCAGCAACAGGGTCACAAAGGTCGTAAAGATAATGCCAAAGCCCAGGGAAATAGCCATCGGAATCAGGAACTGGGCTTGCGTTTCTTTCTCGAAAAGTAATGGCAATAATCCAAAAAAGGTGGTCAGGGAAGTCAACATCACCGGACGAAAACGCGCTGCCCCGGCGCTAAGCACCGCTTCCAGTACCTCCACACCTGCTTCACATTTTTTATTGATATAGTCGACCAACACCAGCGAGTCATTCACCAACACGCCCATGAGCGCCAATATTCCGAGCAGACTCATGATGGTAAGGTTCATCCCCATTATCCAGTGTCCGATCATCGCCCCGATGATCCCAAAGGGAATGATGGAGATCACGATAAAAGGCTGCTTGTAGGATTTAAAGGGTATCGCTAACAGGCAATAGATAACAAACAGTACCGCACCCAGGCCGTACAACAGACTCAGCATGGATTCGGCCTGTTCCCCTTGCTCTCCTCCCACTTCATAGGTAACCCCTGGATACTTTGCCAATGCGGATTCCAGAAACTGTCGTAAATCCGCCGCGAGAACCGTCATGTTGACTCTGTTCTTCTCGATATCAGCTCGCACGTTCACCACGCGATAGCCATCCACCCGCCGGATTTCAGTGGGGCTAACATCGGGGGTCAATGTGGCGATTTGCGATAGCGGGATTTGTATACCCTCACCATTGCTGATCAACATATTATTGAGATAAGCAGCGGAGTTTCGCTCACTCATGGGAAAGCGCACCATCACGCGCACATCGTTGCGGCCACGCTGAATACGTTGTGCTTCCACGCCAAAAAACGCCTGCCGTACCTGGCGAATAACATCCGAGCGCGTAATCCCCAGCAAGTGTGCTTCAGGTTTCAGATCTATGCGCAGTTCTTCCTTGCCTTGCGACAAGCTGTCGTGAATATCAAACACGCCGTCGTACGTCGCCAACTGCTGTTTTATCTCGCTGGAAAGCAATTCCAGGACTTCAAAACGCTCCGAGCGCAATGCAATATCTATCGGATCCCTGGAGCGACCGAACTCGGCCCTGAACGCCATATTCTCCGCTCCCGGAATCGGACCAATTTTTTCCCGCCACTCTTTGGCCAAAGTCAGGCTGCTGACATTGATTGAACGCTTCTCGGCAGGAGCGAGCTCAAAGCGCGCTGAACCGGCATGTGCGACACCTCCCCTGCCACCCGTTCGGGTAAGAATATCGCTGATGATGCTCAACCCTGTTGCTTCGTCCGTGTACTTACTTTGTAATTCCTGCGCGGCGACCAACACCCTGTTCATATGCGAATCGGTGACCTCAAAAGGCGTGCCCGTAGGCATCGTCAAATCCAGTCGAACCGTTTCACTGGGTATCCTGGGAAAAAAAGTATAACGGGTATGGCCGGTAAAAATGGCGGTGACAATGACGATCAGCAGGCCGGAAAAAAGCAGTACCGTGGTCATTTTGTTGCGAATACACAAAGCAAGAACCGGCTGATAATATTCTAATATTGCTCGCTCAAACCGGTTTGCAAAATTACGCTGCCATTGCTGCAACGGGTTCAGATTTTCTTCCTGGCCAACTTTGATATGTTTCAGGTGAGACGGTAAAACCAGCTTCGATTCGATCAGGGAAAACAACAATACCGGGATAACGATGAGCGGTATCTGGGAAAATATGGGGCCCCGACGACCCTCAATAAACAGCAGCGGAATAAATGCAACAATGGTGGTGAGCACACCAAACGTGACTGGCACGGCCACCTCCCGGGTTCCATTTATTGCCGCATGCAGCCCGGTCTCCGACTTTTGCAAATGGCTGTACACATTTTCACCAGTGACAATCGCATCATCGACGACGATGCCCAGCACAATAATAAATCCGAACAGACTGATCATGTTCAGGGTAACTCCGAGCATTGGCATCAGCAGCCAGGCACCACAAAAGCTGATTGGAATGCCGACAAATACCCAAATCGCAACGGCCGGCCTCAAGAACAAAGAAAGCAACAGAATAACCAGAATACCGCCCTGCACCGCGTTGCTGGTCAGGGTGTTTATACGTTTTTTTATAACGATCGACCGGTCGTTCCAATGGTGCAATTCGATATTGTCACTGAGCGTTTCCCTGCGCTTATCTACATAGGCTTTTACCTTGTCGGCAACCTCAATCACGCTCTGATCGCCCACGCTGAAAACATCGACGATCGCCGCGATACGACCATTAAAGCGCGTGCGTACGGCCTTCTCCTCAAAACCGTCTGTAACCGTTGCGATATCTCCCAGCCGCAACAGGGTTCCATCGGCATTACCCTTGATGACGATTTCTTCAAAGTCATTCCGCCGGTAGGCCTGTCCTTTGGAGCGAATCAGCACATCCCCGCCGAGCGCAGATATATTACCTCCGGAAAGATCCAGGGAGCTCTGTGCTATCGCATTGGCAACCTGACTGAGCGTGAGGTTGAATTCCCTGAGGCGATCTTGCCGCAACTCCACAGCCACCTCGTAGTCACGCACGCCCTCAATGTCCGCCTGCGTGACGCCCGGCAGTTGCAGAATATCCTGCTGCAGTTGCTCTGCCAATTCGCGCATCTCCAGTTCCGAGACATCACCGGCAATGGTCAAGGTAATAGCCGCCCGACGGCGCTGGGCGAGCGAAATGACTGGGCGCTCCGCGTCCACAGGAAAGGTATTGATCGCGTCAACTCGGTTTTTTACATCGTCCAGCAGCAAGCGAGCATCGTAACCATCTTCTACCTCAATCTGGACCTCTGTACCCCCTTCGACAGATTCGCTACTGTATTCCTTAATGCCTTCCAGATCTTTTATCGCCTCTTCAATTCTGGTTGCCAGGCCCAGTTCGGCATCTTCAGGTGTCGCGCCGCGAAGCGTTACCCGCACACTGATCTCTCGGCTCTCAAATTCCGGAAAGAATTCCAGTGCAATCTTTTGGGTAACCGAATAGAGCCCCAGCAGCGCGATGCTTATCATCAGTAGATTTGCAGCTACGTCATTTTTTGCAAACCAGGCGATCATATTGCCTCTCCTTCCTTCGGTTTGCCCTTATCGGTCACTATATCCTTGTTTTCATCGGGGTTCGGTGCACCCTCGCGCGCCACATTTTCTTCCTCAGCCGTATTGTCCGGGGCGAGGACCAATTTCACTAACGTACCCGAGGCAATTTGCCCCAATGGCGATACTACCAGTTGATCCCCCGGACTGATCCCTTCCGAGACGATGGCTATCTCACCATTTTGCCACGCTATTTCAATGGGCGTACGATACACCGCACCCTCTTTGTAGAGATATACATAAGATCCCTGGTAGATGGCCTTGGTGGGTATGCTGATGGAAGAATTCAGCGTGATGCCGTCAATTTCAGCCGTCACATACTGTCCAATCTTAAGCGGGAACCGCCCCTCGGCTTTTTTTCCAAATGGGTCATCGATTCGTGCCACCACGTACAGCTGACGGCTGCTATCATCGATGGAACCGGCCGTTCGAATAATGCTTCCCTGCCAAGTCTCCTCCTTGGCCAGTTCAGAACGTATCCTTACCGCCGGCAGACTTTCGTTGCTGAGATCCTGGTGACGGTACGCTTCAGGCAAATCCAAAAGCCGCAAGTCATTATTTTTTATCGGTAAACGGACCTCCACCGCATCCGTCGCATACACTTCTCCCAGCACGGTGTTGGTGGAAACCACCTGGCCAAGATCAACACTGGTCGAAAGTACCCGCCCATCAAAGGGAGCCTGGATCGATGTACGCGCCAGGTTTAGTTTCGCTTTCCTCAAAAGCGCCTTTGCCGAGCTTATATTGGCCTCCGCCGCTTTCAGCTGAGGCTCACGCATGACAAGGGACTTTGCGGGTGACTTACGTCCCAAACGATTCCAGTCGGCCTTCGCCTGCTCCGCCAGGGCGAATTCCTCGGCCAGACGTTGTTCAGCCTCCGCCAGGCTCGCTTCCGCAATATCCACCTCAATTTCATAGTCGGTCGCATCGATTTGCAGGAGCAGTTCGCCCTTTCGGAAAAAACCGCCATCCCTGAATCGCTCGGAGACACGCTCCACACGACCACTCACCTGTGCGACCAGATTACTCCTGGTACGGGGTTCCACCAATCCGTACGACAATACTTTTGGTGTAATACTGGTTTTTTGAATTTCGAAAGCTTCAACACTGATTCTTGGTTCAGTGTTTGCGCTGCGTCTCTCAGGTTTTGGCTCTGAAAATATCAGTGCGACCACGACTACCAACACGATCCCCACAATGACAATGGGTAGTATTTTGTTCCCGGACTTGGCTCTGGCTTGCATCATGCGTCCTGTTTTTTACTCTGGCAAAAACGGGGCGGGCTAATTATGGCCCACTAACCGCCAGATAAGGGGAGTGAACCCCTGTGGGCTACTTATCAAGGAGTTGCTTAATAGCGCTTTCAACTTCTTGGTAGTTGGTCGATTCAATGAAACCGATCGAAAAGGTTTGGGGCGTAACTAGAAATTTGCTTTTTCCGCTCCGGCCAAAACCAAAAACAGTCATATCGGGCCTGTTGATGTATCCATCCGGGTAGTCATCATCATCATGATGCAGAAGGTAGATCATGCGAGAACGATTTACATCACCGAAAGCGATCCATTCCGGGGCAGGCAGGTCGCCTGCATGCTTCTCGTCAATCAAGTGAGATGTATTATCGGCAGAAGAATACCAGAAATCCGTGGCATCCATTGCTCCGCCGGGTATACCTTCGTAAAGCACCCAGTATTTATATCCAGGGCTGACTTTAGTCATCGTGAAATCGCAGCGATCCGGGTAAAAGTCCCAGCGCCCTTGCCATTTTCCATTTCCTGAGGTGAACACAATCCGGAGGTGGTTTTCAGACTCAATCTCGATAACGGAGGAAGAAAGTTCAGTACCTGCATTCAGGGCATGAAAATAACTTCCATCCTGCTTGTGTATCGCATTAGGAAAGCCACGGTATTCGCCTTTCGCTCCCGAACCTTTTGCATTATGAAAACCCAGCCAGTCAACACCGTCTGCATCAATAATGCTGGAGAGCCCGCCACCGTACTTTTCAAGATAGTAGGTAGCCCTGGGTGTGGCGACGATGTACGTGAGGACGTTTCCAGCCGAAACGTCCACCCCATGAGTGAGGGAAACCGACTGCTGACCAGGACCAGATGCATTACTATAGGCTGCAAGCAAGAACGTTGATAAAAATAGCAAAAACTCAATTTTTTTACACATTTGTATTATTCACCGTGGATTATTAAGGCAGTTATTGCTCTGATCTATACTCCCATTCTCCCCTCAACGTTTATAGTTAAAAACAGCTTTCTTCTGCCAACTTGACAACGCCTACAGTCAATATCAGATTTGCAAAGCGCCTTTGCTCGCCGGTTTGTATGATCAAGGTTGTGGCAGGCTCCCGAATTTTTTCGTAGAACGTCCACCGCTCCAACTCATCCCACGTGACATCGCCGAGCAGGTTTTTGTACTCTCCGTGAATTTCAGCGCTGGCCTCTGCAGGCTTCTGCATGACCGTCGCACCCTGTACCGGGCAAACCTCGAGAATTCCTTCCAGCACCGTACGCGCATCCAGTAATCCGGGCCGAAAGTTTAAGAAAACCGTCGTTGAGTTCGGTCCCGACATCGCGCCAACCGGAAAATTACCATCGGCAATTACGACCTGAGCAAAATGACCTGAACGACCCAAGGCCTCCAAAATTGTTGGATGAATCACACTTGTTTTGAGCATTAGTACTCCGTCTACTTGATAATTGCGGATACAGCGTTGCTGCGGGGTTGGTGTGTCAGCGCCCATTGCCGGCGTGCGACTCTGGACGAGGGAGTGGTCATTACCTGCAAGCCGCGTGGTCCTGGGACCTTTACCTCTGTCACAGTCCTTAAACGCTCGCGGCAATATTACTCCAACCTTGATTTGGATGAAATCGATATCGCTGGAATGCCATCCAGCTGGAGCGTCTACGACAATGCGGTCGCTCCTGGTTTGAGCCTTGGCACACGTTTCCACAATCAACACACCACTCAGGAATCCGCGGACGCCACCGTCACACAATTTCCTTTGGGTCGAGCAGGTGATCCGGACGATATCGCTCGTACCATCACATTCCTGGCATCTGAGTATGACGGTTTCATCTCCGGTGCAACAATTGACAGTAATGGCGGTGTTTACCGCAGGTAAATTGTTGTTCAAGGATGTTTTAGGAAACGAGAAGTCAGCGAGGCCCTTCA
>CAMYKE010000081.1:0-4944 GCA_947258895.1 uncultured Pseudomonadales bacterium
GGGGCTTGCCAGCGATATGCTGGGCCGGCGCTCCTCCCTGCCGCGCGTTACCCTGATGCTACTTTGCGGATTGCTGGTCGGTCCGCAAGCTCTCGACCTGGTCCCCGACCTCTTGGCCGACCGTTTCGAATTGATCGCCGATATGGCGTTACTGATGGTGGGTTTCCTGTTGGGCGGAAAACTTACCATTGGTGCGCTGCGAGCTGCTGGCAAAGCGATGCTGTGCATTTCCGTGACGGCAGCCCTCGCCGCAACATTGTGCGTGACCGGAGGGCTGGTATTGCTGGGCGCCGGATGGGAGATAGCCGTGCTGCTCGGTTGCATTGCGGCTGCGACCGCTCCTGCGGCAACTGTCGATGTGATCACCGAGAGTAACGCGCAGGGCCCGTTTGCAAACCTGTTGGCGGCCGTGGTCGCACTGGACGACGCCTGGGCCCTGATTATCTTTAGTGTAGGCGTCGCGCTGGTCAATTTTGTGCTGGAGGTGGATGATGGTGCATCATTCCTCATCCTGGCATTATGGGAGATTTTGGGGGCCGTCCTGCTGGGTGCATTGCTCGGAGTCCCCGCCGCATTCCTTACCGGCCGGGTCAAACCCGGCCAGCCAATGCTGACCGAGGCACTGGGTGTCGTATTTCTATGCGGCGGCCTGGCGTTGTGGCTGGATGTGTCCTTTCTCCTTGCAGCGATGGCGCTGGGGGCGACCATCGCCAATTTTGCGACCCACCATGACTACCCCTTTCACGAGATCGAGAATATCGAGTGGCCATTTATGGCTGCATTTTTTCTATTGGCCGGCGCGTCGCTGGAATTTGCGGCGCTGTTCGATGTCGGCGTGCTCGGCGTCGCCTACATTGTGTTCAGGGCGCTGGGAAAGTATGCCGGTGGCTATCTGGGGGCTGTCCTGGGGGGAAGTACAGGGCAGCTGCGGCAGTGGGTTGGCGTCGCGTTATTGCCGCAGGCCGGTGTGGCGATGGGTATGGGTCTGTTGGCGGCAAATAAGTTTCCGCAACTGGGTCGCGAATTTCTGGCGCTGGTGATCGGCGCGACGGTATTCTTCGAAGTAGTGGGACCCGTGTGTACACGCCTGGCATTGCGCCGGGTCGACAGGGTGCATTGAGCCGGTGGGCGCCGGTCACGAAAGTGCCAAGCTGTGTTATCAATATCTCCGCAGGCCGCCAGGGAACCTGGCGCTGGTCAAACGCCTCGATCAGGTGGCGGCCAGGGATTGATCGAACCTGCAATAATCTCTCTAGGGTGTCGCCGGTGCAGGCGCCGCCTGTTCCTGGAGCCATTGATTCAGTTCCATGAGGTCGTCATTGGTGAGCGTGCCTGCGGTTTGCTTGAGCAGCAAATCATTGAGAATATAATCATAGATGGAGTTTGCATAGTCGCGCTGCGACTGGAACACCAGATTGCGCGCCTGCAACACATCGACGATGTTGCGAGTGCCAACTTCATACCCGCCTTCGGTTGCCTCCAGTGCGCTCTGGCTGGACCGCAATGACAGCTTCTGGGCGCCGACGCGCAACACGTCGCTGCTTACGGTCCGATGCTGGGTCTGGATGTCCTGTTTCACGAGGCGATACTGGGTTTCGTAATTTGCTTTTGCGACATTGAGCGAATGGTAAGACTGGCGCACTTTCGCCCGGGTACCGCCACCCTGGAATAACGGTATGGACAGTTCCAGGCTGTAGCGTTCGGTTTCGGACTGGCTGCCCAGAAACGCGGTGCCACCCTGGTCGCTGTCAACATAGGTGGCGACCGCGTCGAGGGTAGGCAGGTGGCCCGACTTTTGGCGCCGGACTTCCTGTCTGGCCTCATCGACCTGGGCTTTGCGAACCTGAAGTTCCAGGTTGTTCTGCAGCGCTCGCTGGATCCATTCGTCGAGCACTACCGGGTCGGGCCGGGTGATGGGCATCGCCTTGTTGAGCTTGTCAACCTCGGTATAGGACTGGTTGGTGAGCGTCTCGAGCGCCGCGAAGCTGTTGTCGCGTTCTTCTTCCTGTGTGATTCGTGTGACCCGCGCCAGGTCATAGGCCGCCTGCGCCTCATGTACATCGGTAATTGCGATCAGGCCGACGTCGAACCGTTCCTGGGTCTGCTCGAGCTGGCGCTTGAAAGCGGTTTCCTGCGCTATCGCCGATTCCAGGTTATCCTCTGCCCGGAGGATATTAAAATAGGCCGTTGCCACCCGGATGATCAGATCCTGTTTGGCAGCGTCGAAGGTTTTCAATGCCTGTTCATTGACTGACTTTGACTTGAGCAACTGGAACCAGCGATCCGCGCGCAACAGCGGTTGTATCAGGCTCGCACTGAAACTGTGGGAGTTGAATTCCTCGTTGGCAACCGGATTATCGTCAAACGTGCGCTCGTTCCAGGCCGTCTCGGCACCGACCCGAAGATCGGGTAATAGCACGGAGCGACTTACCTTATATTCCTCGAGCACCGATTTCATGCTTGCTTCAGCGGCTTGAATCTCGGTATCTTTTTCCGCCGCGACCTGGAAAATCTCTATCAAATCGGCAGCGGGAACGGCGGGGACAAACAGGATCAACAACAGCGGCAGGATTTTTTTCGCATTTTTCGCAGGATGAAAAGTGGAACAGGCCATACTACCTCGCGGTTCTGTATTATTTGCTTGGCGGGATTATAGGGTAGGGGCATAATTCAGCCAAGCGATTATTGCGTAAAGGTCAGGTAATATAACGTAAACTGTTCGCGTCGCCAGCGGTGCCCGCCAGTGTGGCCGGAAGTGGCTCCGGTAACCGTGGCGTGCCCTTGCTCGGCGCGGTTGACTTACCCTAACGTAACTGGATTACTCTGATGACAGAAGTTGGAGGCAACAGCTTGAAAGAACCGCGATTTACCGCAGGAGATGCTGAGGTTGTGGAGCGGCGGTCAATGTTCAGGGGCTTTTTTGAGGTACAGGAACTGACCATTCGACACCGCCTGTACGGAGGCGGCTGGAGCGACACCTTCACCCGTGAACTGTTTATCAGGGGGCGTGCGGTAGTGGTATTGTTATACGATCCCCGGCGCGACGAGATCGTGGTGATAGAACAGTTCCGGGTGGGTGCATTGGCTGACAAGCGCAGCCCCTGGTTGCTGGAGTTTGTCGCCGGAATCGTCGAGGAGGGTGAGTCGATAGAAGAAGTCGCGCACCGCGAGGCGCAGGAGGAGGCCGGCTGCGTCATCAAGGCGCTGGAACCGGCGTATGAATACTGGGTAAGCCCCGGTGGTACCAATGAAACTATTGCGATTTATTGTGGCTGGGTTGATACTGAGGGTGTGGGCGGCATTCACGGTTTGCCGCACGAGAATGAAGACATTCGGGTAGAAACCGTACCCAGCGAGGTAGCCTTCGCGGCGCTGGAAGACGGTACGATCAATAATGCGGCTAGTATAATTTCGTTACAATGGCTGCAGATGCACAAATCCCGGCTCCAGCAGATGTGGAAATAGTACATGGGTAAAGCGCGTTACATACCGGACCTGAATCGCCTTATGGCAGATTACGAGTCGAACTATGCGCGTCTGCTGCAATTGTTACCCACTGGCGATGAACCGCGTGCGCGGATGTTTGCCGTCACCTATGGCAACGGCTCGGTGGTGCGCGTGCGCCTGCAGGTAGTGGAACTCTTCAAATATACGACCACGATCAAGCTGTCACAGCTGGATCGGTTGGGCCAGTGGCTGAGCAAACCGGCCCTGACCGTGCGTTTGTATCACGACGCAGCGGTGGCTGAAGTGATTCACTATGAAAACATGCGCCAGTTGCGGGCCAGCTTTGGTTATCCCAACAACAAGATGTACCAGCGCGATGAAAAGTTGCAGCTCAATGCTTACCTGGGGGAGTGGTTAATCCATTGTCTCAGGCACGGGCATGTCATTGATGAGACCATATTTGCAGAGACCGTTTAGTGCCCTGTCCGGCAAGTTCCCATACCAGAAGTCCCGGCATGCCTGCGAAGGCATCTGGCCAGGCGTCACCCGCAACCGTTCAACGCCGCTACTGGTAAGGACGCTAGCTTCCGATGCGACCTTCGCCACCCCCGTTGTTGATTTACCTGCACGGCTTTAACAGCTCGCCCGCATCGCACAAAGCCCGGCTGTTGCTGAAACATGTTACGAAAGCCGGGCAATTGCAGCACTACCAGATACCGCAACTCGACCATGTTCCCGATCGAGCGATGCAGGAGTTGACACGTCTGCTCAATGCGATGGTCAATAATGCCAATATAACGTTGCTCGGCAGCTCACTTGGGGGCTACTATGCATC
Organism: uncultured Pseudomonadales bacterium; assembly: GCA_947258895.1. The sequence goes on from CAMYKE010000081.1 coordinate 4,283, forward strand.
CTTTTTGGTGGAGCGCTTCGGGGTTAATGCGGTACTGGTCAATCCTGCGGTCAACCCCGTTTGTACGTTGGCGCGATACGTCGGTCACAACCGGAATTATTATACCGGCGAAGAGTACCAGTTTGCGCAGGCACACCTGCAGCAACTGGCGCGCTATCGCGTCGATCAGCTGACTCGTCCGGAGCGTTACCGGGTATTTTTACAGCGAGGCGACGCAACCCTCGACTATCGTGAGGCGGAAGCCAGGTACCGGCATTGTGACTTGCACATAGAGGCAGGCGGCTCGCACGGTTATAGCGGCTTCGAACGAATTATTCCATCTATCCTGGCCTTCGCCGGACTGTCAGGCGGGAACGCACAAAGGAGCACATCGGTTAGCTGATTATGGAGAGCACAGGATATACCGCGGAGTCGATAGAAGTTCTGAGTGGGCTGGACCCGGTCAAGCGGCGACCGGGGATGTATACCGACACCAGCCGCCCCAACCACCTTGCCCAGGAAGTGGTCGATAACAGCGTGGACGAGGCCATTGCCGGTTTTGCCAGGCGTATCGACGTCCAGTTGCACCGCGATAATTCGCTGTCAGTCTCCGATGACGGCCGTGGCATGCCGGTTGACATCCATCCCGAGGAGGGCGTCAGTGGCGTTGAATTGATCCTCAC
>CAMYKE010000081.1:5027-11444 GCA_947258895.1 uncultured Pseudomonadales bacterium
AACTACCAGTTCTCCGGCGGCCTGCACGGGGTTGGTGTGTCCGTCGTCAATGCCCTGTCTACGAAGGTGGAGATCTTTATCAAGCGTGACGGAAAGCGTTTTCGTATCGCCTTCGCCAATGGCGAGAAGACTGATGACCTGACAGTCGTTGATACGGTCGGGCAGCGCAATACCGGCACTGAATTACGTTTTTGGCCCAACGGCAGTTACTTCGACTCACCAAAATTTTCCGTACCGCGCCTCAAGCACACGCTGCGCGCCAAGGCGGTGCTGTGTCCGGGGCTGCAGGTAAACTTTGTCGATCATAATTCCGCAGAGACCCAAACCTGGTACTACGAGGACGGCCTGAAGGATTACCTGTTGGGTACCACCTGTGATTACGAGACAGTACCGACCGAGCCTTTTACCGGCGCCTTTGCCAGCGCGGGCGAGGCGGCCGACTGGGCGGTGCAGTGGCTACCGGAAGGCGGTGAGTTGACTCAGGAGAGTTACGTCAACCTGATTCCCACGGCGCAAGGTGGCACCCACGTCAATGGCTTTCGCTCCGGGCTGCTGGAAGCGATTCGCGAGTTTTGCGAGTTTCGCAGTTTGTTGCCCAGGGGAATCAAGCTGGCACCGGAGGACATCTGGGACCGCTGTGCCTATATCCTCTCGGTCAAGATGCTGGACCCGCAGTTTTCCGGCCAGACCAAGGAGCGCCTGTCATCGCGTCAATGCGCACCCTTCGTTTCGGGTGTGGTCAAGGATGCCTTTAGCCTGTGGTTGAATAATAATACCGCGGCCGCCGAGCAACTCGCCGACCTGATAATCAACAATGCCCAGCGGCGCTTGCGGGCCAGTAAAAAAGTGGTGCGCAAGAAAGTGACCAGTGGGCCGGCGCTGCCGGGCAAGCTGGCGGATTGCAGCAGCCAGGATGGTTCGCAGACCGAGTTGTTCCTGGTTGAGGGTGACTCCGCCGGCGGCTCGGCGAAGCAGGCCCGCGATCGTGAATTCCAGGCGATACTGCCCTTGCGTGGCAAGATTCTCAACACCTGGGAAGTCGACTCCAGCCAGATCCTGGCATCCCAGGAAGTCCATGACATTGCAGTCGCGCTGGGGGTGGACCCCGGCTCCGATGATCTCCACGGATTGCGCTATGGCAAGATTTGCATACTGGCGGACGCAGACTCCGATGGTTTGCATATTGCCACCCTGCTGTGTGCCCTGTTCCTCCGGCACTTCAAGCCTTTGGTAGCGGACGGCCATGTCTATGTCGCGATGCCGCCGCTGTACCGAATCGACGTAGGCAAGGAAGTCTTCTATGCATTGAGCGATTACGAGAAGCAGGGCGTGCTGGATCGAATTGCGGCCGAGAAGAAAAAAGGCAAGGTCAATGTCCAGCGTTTCAAGGGCCTGGGAGAGATGAATCCGATGCAACTGCGGGAAACTACGATGGCCAGGGATACCCGACGCCTGGTGCAACTGACTATTGCTCCCGGGGACGGGACACTGGAAGCAATGGACCGGTTGCTCGCCAAGAAGCGCGCGGCGGACCGCAAATCCTGGCTTGAAGAAAGCGGTAACCTGGCGGCGCTGGCGACCTGAAAATGGGTGCGGCAACCGGGGCGCGCTCCGGGTTCACTAACCGACACACTGGCAAACGAGAGAATACTGAATGAACGACGTGGTTGATTTCTCTGGCGATGATGTGGAAAAGCTTTCGCTCAAGAAATATACCGAGGACGCCTACCTCAACTATTCGATGTACGTGATCCTGGATCGCGCCCTGCCGCATATTGGTGATGGCCTCAAACCGGTACAACGACGCATTATTTATGCAATGTCCGAGTTGGGCCTCAAGGCGACGGCCAAGTACAAGAAGTCTGCCCGCACCGTGGGCGATGTACTGGGCAAATTCCACCCCCACGGTGACAGCGCCTGCTACGAGGCGATGGTGCTTATGGCGCAGTCTTTTTCGTACCGGTATCCGTTGATCGACGGGCAGGGGAACTGGGGTGCCCCGGATGATCCCAAGTCATTTGCCGCGATGCGGTATACCGAATCGCGCCTGGCGCGTTATGCGGACGCGTTGCTGTCGGAACTGGGACAGGGCACTGTAGACTGGACCCTGAATTTCGACGGCACCCTGCGCGAACCCCTGGTGCTGCCGGCCCGGCTACCGAATGTATTGCTCAACGGCAGCACCGGTATTGCGGTGGGCATGGCGACCGATATCCCGCCCCATAACCTGAAGGAAGTGGTCAGCGCGTGTATTCAATTGCTGGATAATCCCAAGGCCTCGGCCAGCCAGTTGTGTGAACACGTCCAGGGCCCTGATTTTCCTACCCGGGCGGAAATCATTACACCGCGCGAAGACCTTCTGGCGCTCTATGAAAGTGGCCGCGGCGGGCTGCGGATGCGCGCAATCTACCTGCTGGAGGGTGGCGACATCATTGTCACCGGACTGCCGCACCAGGTGTCCGGAGCGAGGATACTGGAGCAGATCGCCGCGCAAATGCAGGCCAAAAAATTGCCCATGGTTTCGGATTTGCGCGATGAGTCGGATCATGAGAATCCAACCCGCCTGGTGATTACACCACGCTCGAATCGCGTGGATGTTGAAGCGTTGATGGCACACTTGTTCGCCACCACCGACCTGGAGCGCACCTACCGCGTGAACCTGAATATGATTGGCCTCGACGGTCGGCCGAAGGTTCGCAGTCTGCCGGAGATCCTGGGCGAGTGGCTCACGTATCGCACCGAGGTGGTGCGCCGGCGCCTGCAGCACCGGCTCGACCTGGTCATGGATCGGCTGCACATCCTGGACGGGTTGCTGATTGCTTTTCTAAATATCGATGAAGTGATTGCAATCATTCGCCATGAGGACGAGCCCAAGGGTGTGTTGATGGAACGCTTTAGTCTCTCGTCGGTACAGGCCGAAGCAATCCTTGACCTGAAGTTGCGGCATCTCGCGAAACTCGAGGAAATAAAAATTCGTGGCGAGCAGACGGAACTCGATGAGGAACGCGCCCGCCTCGAACTGACGCTGGGTTCCAAAGCGCGGATGAAGACCATGATTAAAAAGGAACTGATTGCGGATGCCGAAACCTTCGGTGATGAGCGGCGTTCGCCTATCGTCGCTCGCGGCGAGGCGCAGGCATTCAGTGAGACCGAGCTCATAACCACCGAGCCGGTAACGGTGGTGTTATCGCGACAGGGCTGGGCGCGTGCCGGTAAAGGGCATGACATTGATGCGGCGGGGCTGGCCTATAAATCCGGTGACTCCCTGCTCGCGGCGGCAAGAGGGCGTAGTAATCAGAACGTCGTGTTCCTCGATTCCACAGGTCGTGCCTACACGGCCGCTGCGCATACCTTGCCATCGGCAAGGGGCCAGGGCGAGCCGCTGACCGGACGCTTCGCAGTGGCCTCGGGAGCCCGCATCGAGGCAATGTGCATCGGTGAGCCGCGCCAGTCGATCCTCTTGGCGTCAGACGCCGGGTACGGCTTTATCACCCGGCTGCAAGAGCTGGTGACGAAAAACAAGGCCGGGAAAGCGGCGCTGAGCATGCCAGGGGGCGCGCATGTGGTGGCCCCCGTCAGCATCAGGGAGGATTTGGACAACTGGGTTGCCGCGGTAAGTAATGAAGGCCGGATGCTGGTGTTCGCGATTAAGGAGCTGCCATCGCTGGCGCGGGGCAAGGGTAACAAGATTATCCAGATTCCGCCCAAACGCCTGGCCGCCCGCGAGGAGTATATGGCATCCGTCGCGGTTCTGTCCGAGCGCGACACGTTGGTCGTGCATGCAGGCAAGCGTTTCATAAAGATCAAATTTGCAGATCTGGCCCATTATCAGGGCGAACGGGGCCGGCGCGGCAATAAATTGCCTCGTGGCTTCCAGAAGGTAGATCGCATCGAGGTGGAGCGCACCAGCGTGATGGAAACGGAGCCGGAAGCTTGAGTAATCTGGTGCTGATCAATGTTTCCGGCCAGGATCGCGCCGGCTTTACGGCAGCCCTGTGTGACCTGCTGAGCCACTTCGAGGCGAGGGTACTGGATATCGGGCAGGCGGTTATTCATGACAGCCTGTCGCTGGGCATACTGGTGGCGCTGGCGCATGATCGGGACTTGCAGTCGCTGCGCGCGAAAATTGCCGATCTGGCGACGCAGGCGGCTATCGAGATTGGTATCGAGCAAATTGCTGCCGGCGACTATGAGCGCTGGGTAGACGCCCAGGAAAAGCCACGCCATATCGTTACCCTGCTGGCGCGCAGTATCAGCGCCCAGCAGATTGCCCGCATCAGCGAGATCGTCGCTACCTATGGTTTAAATATTGACAAGATCAATCGCCTGTCGGGACGGGTAGCTCTGGATGCGGATTTGAATACCGCCAAAGCCTGCGTGGAATTCTCATTGCGCGGGGATAATACCAACCTGCAGGAACTGAGGGTGGCGCTGTTAGGCGCTGCCAATGAATTGAACGTCGATATCGCGTATCAGGAGGACGATATCTATCGGCGTTATCGGCGTCTGGTGGTATTCGATATGGATTCCACGCTGATCGAGGCGGAAGTGATTGATGAACTGGCCAGGGAGGCCGGAGTCGGCGAGCGTGTCAGCGCCATCACCGAACGCGCGATGCGCGGTGAAATTGACTTCCGGGAAAGCTTCTGCAGCCGGGTGGCACTGCTCAAGGGACTCGATGAAGCGGTGTTGGCGCGGGTGGCGAAACGTATCAAGATCACCGAGGGCGCCGAGCTGCTGATCGGTACGCTCAAGTCGCTGGGTTATAAGACCGCTATTCTGTCGGGGGGCTTCGGCTATTTCGGCAAGCTGCTGCAGAATCATCTTGGTATTGATCACGTCTTTGCCAACGAACTGGAAATGGAGCATGGCAGAGTGACCGGGCGTGTCACCGGAGACGTGATCGATGGCGCGCGCAAGGCGCAATTGCTGCGCCAGATTGCGACTGCTGAGGGCGTTAGCCTGGAACAGGTAATCGCGGTCGGCGATGGCGCCAATGACCTGCCGATGCTGAGCATCGCCGGCCTGGGTATCGCCTTTCGGGCAAAGCCGCTGGTAAAGCAGACCGCCAAGCAGGCGATTTCGAATATCGGCCTGGATGGCATACTCTACCTGATCGGATTTCGGGACCGGGACTGGTTCCCGGAAGCCGGCGAGCAGGGTAGTAAACCTGTGTAAATCTGGCGGTGGTTGGCTTGCATCGAGTGGGTAATGCAATACAATCCCCTCCGCCGAGAAGGTTGCAAATCTAACAAATCAACGAGGTAGGTAGACCGGTTATGGAAGCGATTGAAAAAAATTCGGACAAGGCCATCGAACTGTTAATGATTTACGGGCCCAAGTTTGTGCTGGCGCTGGTGGTCCTTGTTGTCGGTTTCTGGATCATCAAAAAGGTAGTGGCCTTGCTCGGCAAGGGCATGGAGAAGAACAAGGTAGAGCTTACGCTCAAGCGTTTCCTGGAAAGCCTCGTTCGTATCATTCTGAAGGCGTTGCTACTGATCAGTGTGGCATCCATGATCGGAATCGAAACGACTTCATTCATCGCGATACTGGGTGCGGCCGGCCTGGCGATCGGCCTGGCGTTGCAGGGTAGTCTGGCAAACTTTGCCGGTGGCGTGTTGCTGCTAATGTTTCGTCCCTACAAGGCCGGCGATTTTATCGAAACCTGTGGTCACATGGGTACGGTCAATTCGATCCAGATATTTACGACGATCCTGAAGACGCCGGATAACAAGACCATCATTATTCCCAACGGCCCGATTGCCAATGGCAGTATCGTCAATTTCTCTACCGAAGCGACGCGGCGCGTGGACATGGAGTTTGGGATCGGCTATGACGACGATATCGATAAGGCCAAAAGCGTGCTGAATCGCCTCATCGAAGCCGACGGCAGGATTCTGCAAGATCCTGCCCCTGCCGTGATACTTGGTACGTTGGGCGCAAGTTCCGTGGACTTCAAGATGCGGGTCTGGGTAAATGCAGCCGACTACTGGGGTGTATTTTTCGATATGCAGGAAAACGTGAAAAAGTCCTTCGATGCGGAGGGTATTTCCATCCCCTTTCCGCAACAGGATGTGCACCTGCACCAGGTGGCTGCGAACTGAACGGTCACCGTCAGCCCGCAGGACATTGCGCTGGCAAAAAAAAGGGCCCCCGCAGAGGGCCCTTTTTTGTGTTGCTACTGTCTGGCGGCTAGCCCGCATCCCTCACCGATACAGCTTCAACCGATGGGATATAAAGCTATCGCAAGCTTTTGCAGAGCATCCGGGATTTACAGTGTGTCAGACTCGCTTTGTCGTGCTCTGGCGGCCGCTCGGGACGCATCTCCTCACACTTTTCACTACGAGAGCCGCTTACGCATAGCTACGGCTATGCATTGCGCGCCTTTCGTGCAATCTGCGAACCGACCGGCTCGCC
>CAMYKE010000082.1 GCA_947258895.1 uncultured Pseudomonadales bacterium
AACCGTAACCCGCAACCCAAAAAGGGCGTACTATCGATACCAGGCCATATTTTGCAGTAACGTTGTTGGCCCTTCTATCACCACTTTTTGTAACCTCCGTTATGGCAAAGCAATACGGATCGCCCGACAGCACAGCATCAGATAACCGCCTCCTGCGGCATGTGGTGCTGTTCAAATTCAAGGAGGACACCCCGGCGGATGAGATTGAGAAAATCGAGCAGGAATTTGCCGCGCTACCTGCCAAAATACCTCAGATCGCTGCTTACGAATGGGGTTTGAACAACAGCCCTGAGGGCCTGGATAAAGGCTTTACCCATTGTTTTCTGGTTACGTTCAGGAGCGAGGAAGATCGGGCTATTTACCTGCCCCATGCCGATCACCAGGCATTTGTGTCACTGCTCGGCCCGGCGGTAGAGGATGTCCTGGTGCTGGATTACTGGACGCCCTGACGTCGTTGCCTGCGGACGGCTCATTCGGTTTCACTTTTTTGTCTTTTCGGCTCAATATCCAGATTGTCCTCGGCATACGCCTGGCCGAGGCTCTTCGTGTCATCCCCCAGCCAGACGCGGATGGTGCGCTGGAACAACAGGTTTGCCGGAATCTGGAACTGGCTCTCGGTGCCCTCGGCGGAGGTATTCTTCAGCGTCACGTAGATCAGGTTCATGCCAGTGACCACTCCTTCCGCTACGATGTTGATTTCATTTTCCCTGACTTCGATACGATCGCCGACCCGAAAAGGCTGGAACAGCAGCAACAATATCGAGCACAACCCGTTGCTTAATACGCTCCAGTACGCAAAGAACGCGACCGCCGCCACCACCGCGAACGCGGACAGGCTCGCCAAAACCGTGGAGGCGGTTAGCCCAAGGACTCGCATGGCAATCACCAGCATCGCGATCACCACGGTCCAGCGCGTGGCCGAGTCAATAACGGGAATGTAGCGGGGCGGTATCTTCGAGGTAAGAAAGGTTGAGCGTATACAGCGACGGATCGCATACAAAACCAGCCCGCCGATAGCTGCTATCAGGACCAGATAGAGCAGTTGTTCGATCATTGTTAACTCCTAGTTGCTGTGGTTACCTGCGCAGCCTCGCAAGGCAGCGTTCTGGAGTGGGTAGGTCCAGCGGTGGCAACTCTGCAGTCCCCGGGTTACGCGATGGCTCGACCCGGAAATTCGAGGCCAGTGTAGAAGCTCTCAACCCGTGTGGCAATCGGGAGCCGCCTGTTTTTCCGGCGAAAGCTGGCCCCCTGCCGCGAGAGCCGTGCGGCAAGGTGCCATGCAGTAGCGTCGCGGGGAATGCCTTCGCAGACCTGCTGTCCACAAACGACCGCTGCTGTCCGCAATGGGCCGGGTCGTCATGGCGAGGATACCCCGAGCCGCTATTGAACCCCGGTACTCCCCACCGGGTCTAATTTTACAATTGTTAGCCACTTTCAGGGGGGCTTATGGAAAGCATTGCTACTAACCCGATGGGTACCGATGGCTTTGAGTTTATCGAGTATACCGCCCGGGACAGCCGCCAGTTAGCCCGGGTGTTCGAGCAAATGGGATTTACCGCGATTGGGACCCACCGTTCCAAGGATGTGGTGTTATACCGCCAGGGCAACATCAATTTTGTTATAAACCATGAGCCGGGCAGTTTCGCCCAGGGCTTTGCCCGGATTCATGGGCCCTCGGTATGCGCGATCGGTATCCGTGTCAGTAACGCCGCCGCGGCCCTGAAGCGTGCGATAGCGCTCGGTGCGGAACCCCACCAGGGTCATCCCGGCCCGATGGAGCTGAATATCCCGGCAATCTACGGCGTGGGCCGGAGCCTCATTTACCTGGTCGACTCCTATACCCACGGCAGCATCTACGATGTGGATTTCGTGCCTGTCCCGGGGGCCGACCTGCATCCGCGAGGCGTCGGGCTGTTCGAGGTGGACCATCTCACCAACAACGTCTGCGCCGGTCACATGGACAAATGGGCGAGCTTTTACGAGCGCATTTTCGGCTTTCGCGAGATTCGTTATTTCGATATTCACGGCAAGCAAACAGGATTGCGTTCCCGGGCGATGGTGAGCCCCTGCGGTAAGGTGCGGATCCCGATCAACGAACCCACTGACCCCGGATCACAGATCCAGGAATACCTGAACCTGTACCATGGTGAAGGCGTGCAGCATATCGCAGTGGCAAGCAACAATATTTATGCCACCGTCGAAGCGCTGCGTGACAATGGCGTGAGTTTTATGGATGTGCCCGATACCTATTACGAACAGGTGGAACAACGGGTTCCCGGTCATGGTGAGGACCTGGCACGGCTGCGTAGCGACAGGATACTGATTGATGGCGCGCCCCAAAGTGGCGCCGGGCTGCTGTTGCAAATTTTTACCGACACCGTGATCGGGCCGATCTTCTTCGAAATTATCCAGCGCAAGAGCCATGATGGTTTTGGAGAGGGCAATTTCCAGGCGTTGTTCGAGGCCATCGAGCGCGACCAGTTGCAGCGCGGGGTGATCTAGCGTGTCGAAAACCCGCTGGATATCGCTGCCGCGCGTGTCTGGCATGACGTCGCGCCAGTTCCATGCTGATCTACCGGCCGGCACCGTTGAGCGGGATTTGGGACGAGACGGGTTCTATAGTCCGGCGACGAATAGGTATCACCAGCCGTCTGAAAACCTGCCGTGGCAGGCAATCAGCCCCGATTAGGAGTAGTGCTAGCCCGGAATGAACCGCGTGATTGGCGCTGTGTCTAACCCAATGTGTCTGTATATGTGAGGGAGGGTCCGTGATGACCCGTTTTCATGATCCACAACTGCAGCAATACGCCAGGTCCCACGGGCTGGTCGGTCTGACCGAGCCGACCCTGAAAGCCATCGCTGGCGGTAGCCCGGGCTACACGGTCGATACGGGGCGTCGCTTCATGGCCTTTCAGCGCCGTATCAACGAAACACTGCTGCAGCACCGGATTATCACCCGTAACCCCTATACCGCCTGGTTTCAGCTGGGGCGACAAAGCCGTGAGCAGGTGCAATCCTTCATCGTGCAATTTTCCGTGTTTTCCAACCAGTTCCTGGTCGCGCAGCTACAGAAAATGATCAATGCCGATACCCTGGAGGGGATGCGTGTGTCCAAGGAGATCCTTGCCAATGAGATCGGCGTGGCGTTCAGGTCCTCGCACACACCTGTCCCCGGTAGCACGGAGGCGAGCATCGAGGATACGGCTGCACCTGGCTCCGAGGAAGGCTCGGTGGAGGGCGGAACCTTTCGTTTTCGGGCGGCGCATTTCGAATGGTTGATGCAAATTGTAACCCGGCTCGGACTCGACTTTACGGATGTGGGGCGGCGTTGCCATGGTACACCCGCGACGCTGTTTTTTTGTGATGAGTTGATTCGCTTATACGGCAGCGAGGATTACCGCACCTCACAGGCTGCCAGCTATGCGGTCGAGAACTGGGCCGCGGCCGGTTTCTGGGATGAATTGGCCGAGGGGCTGCAAAAATTTAACCGACGCACCGGCGCGGACCTACCCGTGGGATTCTTTACCTGGCATAGCCGCATCGAGGCGCAGCACGCGTTGCATACCCAGGAAGAACTCGAGGAGTTGTATTTTAGCCGCGCAATCGAAGAGGACGATTTTATCCGCGTCGGAAATGAGATGCTCGACGGGGTGGCCGCGTTCTGGGATGGTCTCAATGAGCAGCGCGTGCAAATCAACGCCGCATAGTTACGCAACGCAGGATGGATGCTCGCGCGGAGCAGTGATAACCTTCGTTGCCAGGGGCCAACAACTCCTGGAGGCCGTTTAGCCACTCCATTTTTAAAGCGGTAATCCAACCAGGGTCGTCGGTGCGGCGAACCTGGCATTGCAACGCACAAACAAGGGGAGTGATACCATGAACGACCACGAATTTGCCGCGCTTTCCTGTATTCCTTTGAGCCCGGGCTCGATTTGTCCACTACCGCTCGAACCGCCCGATTTTGTCCGATTCGAAGATCCGGCCATCCGCGTGATGACGGATTTCAAGACCGCTGTCACGGTCACGACAACGGCTGACGCAAGCGTAGACGACGCCCTCGAACACATGAAGACCGCTGGTGTACGCATGCTGCTGGTCACCGACACCGGGCATTCCATAACTGGTCTCATCACCGCCAGGGATATCATGGGTGAACGCCCCATCAAGGTGGCGCAGGAATTGAGGATACCCCATGCGGAGATCACCGTTGGCCAGATTATGACGCCCCATGAGGCCATCGTGGCTTTGACCCTGGTGACCGTTGACAATGCCTGCGTTGGGCATATTGTCGAGACACTCAACCAACTCGAGCGCCAGCATATACTGGTCGTCGAAGACGACGAGGAAACCGGACTTCACCGCTTGCGGGGTATGTTTTCGCTCAGCCAGATCGGCAAACAGTTGCATCGGGACGTCACCCATCATCTCGGGGCGGCCCACTCCCTCGCCGAGATCGTGCATGAAATAAAGTGACTGGCCCGGCGCGAGTCCGCGGCCGGCAAGCCCGGGAGCGTGTGACAATCCGGCTGCCGCCCGGTCTCACCCCTGGATATTGTAATAGCGTTTGATTGCGTCCCACGCTTTCCGGGCAGTATCGACAAACTGAAACAGCAGCAAGTCTTCCTCCGCGGCTACCCCTGCATCTACCATCGCCTGGAAATCAATAATCCGGCACCAGTATTCACTGCGGAACAGCAATACCGGCACCGGCGCGATTTTCCCGGTCAGAATCAGCGTCCGGGTTTCAAATAATTCGTCCAGCGTTCCAAATCCGCCGGGGCAGGCCACCAGCGCGTTGGCGCGCTTGAGGAAGTGCATCTTGCGGATGGCGAAATAGTGAAATTGAAAGCACAGTTCGGGGGTTATACAGGGATTGGGCTGTTGTTCGAAGGGTAAGGCGGTATTCAGCCCGATGCTTTTCCCGCCGGATTCCAGCGATACACCCAAAAGGTATTTTCGGCGCCCGGCGAGAATTCGCGTTTTTCACCGACCGCAAATCTCAACTCCTGTAAGGAATAATTCGAGCAGATAGCTCTCCCGCTGGAAATTGAAGATCGCAACGATTGAGACTACTATGTCTCGCACCATTAAAGCGCGTGTGAGCATTCTTCACGGACATCACAGCCAGCACACCGCCGGTCTGCCGATTCAAAACTCCGGATCGCCCGGCCAGCGTGCATTTCGCATTATTGTTTAACCGCGGAACCAGGAATGAATGTAGATCTACTTCAGCAACGAGCGCAGGCATTCGATTACCTGTTTGATGCGGTGGTGGTAACCGACTTGCAGGGCATCATAATCGACTGGAATAAGGGCTCAGAAACTCTGTATGGCTATTGCAGGGAAGAGGCGATCGGCCAGCGCGTCGATATATTGCATGTTCCCGAAGATTCTGACCGCATCACCTCAGAAGTTTTGCATGCGGTGGAAAAATCCGGAAAATGGTCGGGTGAAATCCGGATGTTGCGCAAGGATGGACGGATTGGCTGGATTGAGTCCATGTGCGTACCGATCTGTGATGAGAACGACCAGATGATAGGCGCATTAGGTATCAATCGGGATATCACCGGTCGCAAGGAGGAAGCTGAACGCCTGAATTATCTGGCGCATTATGATCAGCTCACAAAAATCCCCAATCGCTATCTGTTGCTTGACCGAGTTACCCACTTAATCGCGCAATGCAAACGCAGCAACGGCTCTTTTGCCTTGCTTTACATTGACCTGGATAATTTCAAAACAATTAACGATACCAAAGGTCACGCGATCGGCGACCAGATATTGGCGGAAGCGGCATTGCGTCTTCAGCAATCCATACGTGGCTCGGATACGGTCGCCCGGGTTGGTGGCGACGAGTTTGTCGTGTTGTTGGAAAATATTGCTGATAAAGCCAAAGTCTTGGCGATGGCGGAAACGCTTGTACGAACACTGGATAAACCGTTTGCTGTCAATGGTGAGGAAGTGGTTTTTGGGTGCAGCATTGGTATCGCCATATACCCCGACAGCGGCACTTCGACGGATGAATTGCTCGCTGAGGCTGATAAGGCTATGTACAAAGCTAAACATAAGGGGCGTGGCGTTCATGTGGGCTAGCCTGCACGCCAGCTTGTTATACTTTCCCCCCCTGCTCATTGCTTCGACGCAGCCGATTCTCCAACAATAGCTCCCGACTACTTGAGCATCGATGTCAGTCGCAGCAAGCTCAATCCCGCGCGGTCCATTTCCTTTCTGAGACTGTGCATGAAAAAAGAGATGTGGTCTACCCTGGCCCGGATTAAACCCTAGCCGCCATATCTCACCGATTCGGCGATCCACTGCCCAGAAACCTTGTCAGTACAGTGCGAATTGCCTATTTGGTTTCTCGCCGGATCTTGCACGCTGTACGGAATTTTTCTCCTGAGCTGCAAGTCTTCCTCCGCGGCTACTCCTTCATCTACCATCGCCTGGAAATCAATAATCCGGCCCCAGTATTCACTGCCGAACAGCAATACCGGCACCGGCGTGATTTTCCCGGTCTGGATCAGCGTCAGGGTTTCAAATAGCTCGTCCAGCGTTCCAAACCCTCCGGGGCAGGCCACCAGCGCCTTGGCGCGCTTGAGGAAGTGCATCTTGCGGATGGCGAAATAGTGAAATTGAAAGCACAGTTCCGGG
>CAMYKE010000083.1 GCA_947258895.1 uncultured Pseudomonadales bacterium
CCCGAGCCGCGCATTCGGGCTATCGATTACAATACGATTCAGAGAATTGGCCCGTGCGAAATTGCGCGCGGCGTAGATTCGGTATTTATTGAGGATCCGCTCCTGCTCCAGCGGATTGGCGCCGAGCCGGCCATGCAGGCCCTCGGCAGGCAACTCGAAATCCTCCGGGATCACGATCCGCACCCGCTCCGGATCGATCTCCGCGGAGATCGCCGAGTCCATGTTCTCGGTGATGGCCTTCAACGCCACCCAGCACCCGCTGTAGCGAGACAGTTCCCAGCCAAACACACCGAGGTCCAGCACCTCCTGCACATTGGCCGGACACAACACCGGCATCGACGCGCCAATAAACATGTGCTCGCTCTGATGGGGCAAGGACGAGGACTTACAGGCATGATCGTCGCCGGCCACCGCCAGTACCCCGCCATAGCGGGAACTGCCAAAAGCATTGCCGTGTTTCATCACATCCATGCTGCGATCGACTCCCGGGCCCTTGCCGTACCACATCGCAAAAACACCGTCATATCTGGCGCCAGGAAACAGGTTGGTTTGCTGGCTGCCCCATACCGCGGTAGCGGCCAGGTCTTCATTTACGCCAGGCTGGAAATGGATATGATGTTGCTTGAGAAAGCGGTCCGCCGCCCACAATGCCTGGTCTAGTCCACCCAGCGGCGAGCCCCGGTAGCCGGAGATAAAACCCGCGGTATTGAGCCCGGCGAGCCGGTCGCGCTGGTGCTGCAACATCGGCAGGCGCACCAGCGCCTCGATCCCGGTCATGTAGGCCCGGGCCGTATCCAAGGCATATTTGTCATCGAGCGAGATACCCGTTTTCATGTGGCGCTCCCAAGCGACGGTCAGTCGTTATCGATAACCGTTATTGTTATGACTCTGCTAATTCACTTTTATTGCATTTATTTGCGGCACGAGGGTGCGGCGCGCTGTTCGCGAGCATATTTATTCTATTTATATATCAATAAGGCTGGATCTGGCGCCCCGGGGTCAATCATCGGCACAGCTTCCTGACCGGAACCGCAAACGTTCTGAACAATAAATCACGATATAAAGCTGGACATCCTGTGCTTAAACGCCTGGCAATCGCCAGCCTGTTGGTCATCCTGCTAGTGCTGGTCGGGGGCTATTCGAGCTGGCCCTATTGGACTCCGTCCGTGCTGCGTGCGATCGCCGCGGACTATTCCATTGAGCTCACCCGGGTGGCTATCTCCCGCCCCACGCTCCGCTCGATTACGATCAGTGACCTGACTGCCAGACACCTCGATACCGGTAGTAGCCTGGACGCCCCGCTGGTGATCGTCAATTTCCACCCGGCAATGCTAATACGGGGCGAACTGGAATCGCTACTGGCACCGCGGGTGACAGTCAATCTCCAGGGGGCACCCGTACCGCCATCCGCTCACCCGCAACGCACACGACCCGCGTCTACGTCGCTGACCCTGCCGGCCGTAACGCCCGGTGTCCTGCTTTCCCGATTGCCCATGGCAAGCCTGGCGGTAGAATCCCTGCAGATCAACGCGCCGCTCCCCGACCGCTACGGGCGACTGGCCGGTACGCTGCGCCTTGACAGGGATGAGCTTGCCGTAAACCTCCGCGAAGAGACGGCTGCCGGGCTCGAACTGGCGCTCCTGCTCAACCGGGAAAACATCATACAGACGACAATAAGACTGGACAGCACACCGGTGGTGCGGCTCGAAGGGAGCGTTACGGAAACCGCGGCTCAGCAACAGTTCGCCGGGGAACTGGAGATCGCGCTGGGAGCCACTGCCGGGTTGCTGCAGCCATTCGGCCTGGTGCCAGCCGGCGCGCACCTGTCCGGCCAACTACTGGCCGACTGGCAAATGCCCCTCCCGGGAGTTATCGCAGAAGAAACGCTGCAGCAACTGCAGCTCTCCGGGCAGTTTAATAGTAGCGGAACAATCCGCGTGACCGGCGCGCTGGATAGCACTGAATTCCAGTTGCGCGGCGTTCTCCAGTTGACCGCCGCGGAACTGTTCATTCAGGCAGGGGAAATCCATCTGTCCGGCTCATGGGCAAGCCCCGCCGTGCTTGCCGACTTCCATCCCGAACTTGGAACCACACCACTTGCCACCGTGCTTGCTATTAATCCCGGCGCACGGATTCGAGTGGCCCGTGCCTCGGGGAAACTTGCAGCGGATGCTGTTTCCGGCCGTTTGACAATTATTTGATCCCGCTCTTGAAACTTACCTGTGACGGTATTTCCGGGCTAGCGATAGGCTTGCACTCAACCACGATCGATAGCGCGGAATGCATGCTGGGTGATCACAGCGTTAGCAGCCCGCCACTGCAAATAGGGCTTTCGCGAGGAACGCTCAAACTGCAGGATGTGGCATTCACCTATGCAGATCCCGGACAATCACTCGCGGCAATCAACGCGCATCTCGAGGCCATCACCCTGAGTCGAGAGCAATTTAACCTCTTGCCAGTCAGCCTGGAAGCAACCATGACGCTGCGCGGCGACACGCTGAACGGCAGTTTTACCGCCGCGAACCGTAACGGGCTGCTCACTACGGAAGGCGAGTTCAGCCACGACCTTGGCACCGGTGCCGGCCGGCTTGCCGCAGCCACGCACTCGGTGGTATTAGCCAACCGGGACGTCTACCTGCCACAAATCATCGCCCCACTGCCGGTTCCTGTCGATGTAACCAGCGGCCGCTTCCAGGTAACGTCCACGCTGGCCTGGGATGCCGAAGGTACCGAGATCGACAGCAAGATGGCCGATTCTTCCGTCCGCGAAGCGGCAGTTGAAAAGACAGTCGAATTACAGGGTCAACTCTGGCGGAGAGCTATTGACGCAGCAGATGCGGGAATCCAGGCCGCCAACACCCGGTTCGGGCTGGCCCTGAAAGACTCTACACTCGTGGTCCGTGATTTTCGTAGCGAACTTTTGGGCGGCGAGATCAGTCAAAAGCGCATAGAATACGACTGGAGCCGGCCGGAAAATCATGTCGTGGTCAATCTGCACGGTATCCAACTGGCGGAAGTACTTAACCTGGAACGCGGCATAACCGGCACCGGCACTCTTGGCGGACAACTGCCATTTATCATCAGCGATTCGGGTCTGCGAATAGAGCACGGCGGGATCAGCGCCCGCTCACCGGGAGGGATTATCCGGTATGTTTCCGACGCGCCTGTCGGCGGTGCCGCGACAAGCGCCGGATTGCAACTGACGCTGGATGCGCTGCGCAATTTTCACTACCAAGTGCTCACAGCACAGGTTGCATACAGTACAATCGGGGACCTTACCCTCAAAGTCGTGTTGCAGGGTCGCAACCCGGATCTCGAGGAAAAACGGCCCTTTCATTTCAACCTGACGCTGACTGAAAACATTCCGATGCTGCTAAAAAGCTTGCAACTTACCAACAAAATCAGCGACGATCTCGATAGACGCATCAAGGATTTTTACTCCACCAAGCCACAGGAAGCACCGCAATGAAGCGCAACATTCCTACTCGTGCCCGCTCAAATCCGGGAGTGTTTCCCGCCTTACTGGTTGCCGGTTTGTGGCTGCAGGGGTGCACGCCCACCGTCAAGGTAGCGACCGAGGACCCGATCACTATTAATCTCAATGTTAATATTAAACACGAAATCCTGGTGAAAGTGGACAAAGACCTTGATTCGGTATTCTCCGAGGACAGCGGCCTGTTTTAGCCAACCGCTACCACATCCAATTCATCACCAGCAACTTTCAAGGGAGCAGCCCTGATGATCCAACTACTGCGTAATGGCCTCGTATTGCTCGCATTGCTATTCTCCGTCAGCACCTTCGCCCTCACTCTGCAGCAAGCTAAAAACGAAGGGCTGGTAGGCGAACAGGCTGACGGCTATCTCGGTATTGTTGGCAAGGAAACGGCAGACGTCAGGACACTGGTTGACGATATCAATCGCAAACGGCGCGCCGCCTACCAGAATATCGCCACCAGGAACAATACCGATTTACACGCAGTCGAACAGGTAGCCGGCCAGAAAGCGATTGGCATGACTGCCAGTGGACAGTACGTGAAACCGCACTCAGGCGCGTGGCGTCAAGTCCCCTGACCTGAACGCCAGCGCTGTCTCAGTAGCGGAGGTGCCGCTGGTTGTCGGTTGTCGGTTTTGGGACGCAATCGCACATGCGACTGACAGCGCCGGAGCAGGCGTGATGATCTTGCACGACTGGCAATGCGGCCTGGGAGTAGAAGCGGGCGGAAGGCTGGTGAGATATAAGTATACTGGTAACGGATGCCAAGCGACTCGACAACCAGTCCCTGTTATTTCGCAAAGCTGAAAAATAAAAAACCAATGCACGTCCGTCACCCTTTCCATTTGGCAGTTTACATTTTTCCTTGATCCTTGTGGCTGATCCAATTCCCTGAATTGCCACTGAAATATAAAAGCCAACCGGTTGTAAGGGCATGCATTGGTAACGCCAATGGTAACTCACTTCCGGTATATCGCAATACGGAATAACACCTAGCCCGCGGCCGTCACCACTATCGCATCAAATCCAGGCGAACGCCGGCAAAACCGGTTTGCCCGGAAATCCGCGAGCTACCGCCCGGCAATTCGGCTATGCGACGCTCCTGCGCGCTCTGCAAAATACAGGCACCGCCCCCTAATTCTCCTGCGCCACGGCAATCCTGACGATCTGGGATAAACTGGTGGCTTCCAGCTTGCGCATAATATGAGCCCGGTGAACCTCGGTGGTGCGTACACTAATGCCCAGCTCGCGGGCGATGACCTTATTGGCTGCGCCATCTGCGAGCAGAGTGAAGACCTCTTTTTCACGAGGTGTCAATGTCTCGATCAGCTTGGTCTTGCGTCTCGTGTCTGCCAGTTTGTCGAGCTTTTCATGCTGATTGGCCAACGCCGTGCCAATACTGTCAATCAGGACATCGTCACGAAATGGTTTCTGCAGAAAATCGACAGCCCCCCTCTTCATCGCCTGTACCGCCATCGAAACGTTGCCATGGCCGGTAATAAATATCACCGGGATATCAATTCCTCGCTCTGCCAGTTCTTTCTGCATCTCCATGCCATCCATGCCCGGCATCATGATGTCGAGCAGCAGGCAGGCATTGATGGGTTCCCGGTAGCCAGCGAAAAAGTCATCCGCTGATGCGAAGCCCTCATTCCGATAGCCGGCCGTACTCAGCAAAACCATTATCGCTTCCAGAACACCGGGATCATCGTCCACAACATATACGAGTCCATCTTGTCGCATGATCTATCTCCGCTCCGTAAACAATGTAAAGTGCACCGAACTGCTCGTCACCGAACCCGGGGGCTCCTTGACGGCCCAAATTTTCCCCCCGTGCGCATCTACGATGGATTTACAGACTGACAAGCCCATGCCCATTGGATTTTCCCTGTGCGCAAAAGGGGTATAACTGTTGCTTTCGAAATTGAAGTCATATTCACCACTGCCCGAATCCGCCACCACCACCTCGATCATGCGTTCATTGTATCCGCTTGTGGTCACTGAAATCTTGCGCTCCTTTGCATCCTCGCTATGATGGAGCGCATTGCGAAGCAGGTTAAACATTACCTGCTGCAATTGAATCTTGTCAAAGCTCGCGGGAGGGAGTTCCTGGTCCAGCGAGGAGTGTATCGTAACACCAGCGGTGATCGACTCGGGAAGCGCCATGTCTACCGAATTACGAATGAGTCGGTTTATGTCCAGCGCGGTTTCATGAAGCGGCCCGTTTTCAAGATAATCGCGCATGTTCTTGATGATTTCGCCTGCCCGCTCGGCCTCGCCAACCAGCTTGCCGATAATCTCGCTCAACCGGGTCGACTGGCCGTTCACCGATTGTGAGCCGTCTGCCCCCGCCTCCAGGGTACGACGACACGCATAACCGTAACTCATAATTGCGACGAGCGGCTGATTTAGCTCATGCGCCAGCGATGTTCCCAGTTCCCCCAGCGCACTAATGCGCGTACCCCTGAGCAGGTCCTGCTGTAACCGGTGCAGGTCATAATCAGATTGAATGCCGTCACAGGCGATCCCCAGCAAATCACCCAGCGACTGGATATATTCCAGGTCATCCGCGCTCAATATCGATTCCGGCCCTGACAGCACAACAATGATGCCGAAGCGCTGCTCCTGTCCCTCGATGGCAACCGCGACGCCTTGCGTAACGGAAGCCGGAAGGCAATTGCCCAGTTCATCCAACCAGCCGTTGGCGTGGATATCCTCCGCATAGGTTACCGATCTGGAGAACAACATCGCCGCGCCTTTCGAGCCCTCCACGGCGCTCATTCTAGCCCCGCCAACCAGGGCGCGGTTCATGCCCTGTACCGCGCGTAAAACCAGCTGCCGCTCGTCAGGCTCATAGTTAAATACAGCGACAGAGGTGACCGGGAGCGTCCTCGATAAAAAGTCTGCTGTATTCTGCATGGCCTCATCCCGGCTCCTGAGCCAGAGCATCTGTGCCGCCAGCTGATACAGGGTTGACAATCGCTGCCGCTGTCTTAGTTCCTTCAGTAGTACCGCGTCCAGTTTCGAATTGGCGCCTTCAAGCCGGCGCCGGTCAGCCACGATACGCCGTTCCATGGGCAGCAGGATAAACAGGCCGCTTAGCGTAAGGACCAGCAGAACGGAACCGTTGATCCACAGGGTCAATTGCTCCAGCCGGTAAATGCTCTGCTCCCCTTCGCGCTGGTACGCGGAGGCAACCTTATCCAGACTGATCAACATGTCGCCATTGTTGGCCAGGATGTACTGGTAGTCGGTATTGCCGGGGGTCAACTCGGCGTCGGGAGCCGCCAGCAGCGACCGCGCATGGTGCAGGATGTCATGCAAGCGTCGATGCACGGAAACCGGCTCGCTCAGATACAGAGCCTCGAGCTCGTCCGGTAGCATCCCGAACTCCCCCAGCAATCGCTCATGGCCTCGTTCCTGCTCGTCAACGACTACCTGCAGCCTGGCACGCAACTCGCCCCGCAAACGGGCATTGTCTGCAAACACCAGCGCATTGCTTAACTCGCCAATCTGCAAGTTCAGGGCGCGCTGCCTGCCGGCCAGGTTCAGCTTGACTGCGTTGTTCTCAATTCGATACATACTGCGGGACAAGATCCAGGAATCTACTCCGACACTGATTGCCGCGATGAGGAATAACGCCAGCATATAACTGGCGCGCACCTGGTTTTTAAACACCTTTTTCAACGCAGTGCCCCGGAGCCTGCCCGTACATTTGCCCTGTAAAAGTGACCGAGCGTCTGGAATAACAGGGGTTCCGGGTGTTGAAAGACAGGGGAAGGTGCTGCACACGAGAATGAATCGAAAATTCCGTCAGCACCCATGCTCATCATCTCCTTTTCCTCGCCTCGAAAGAAGCCATTGCTCAAGTGGACGGAGTACAAGTATGCGCCTGTTCGGCCTGATAATAAATACGTGCCAGGGACCCGCGGCCGGCGTTTACTGACTACAATTAGCGTCCGATTTCATCGCCACCCCGTCACCGCACCGGTAACCTGGCTGATCTCAGGACATGGCCCTCGCATCGCGCTGTTGCAGCCAGTCGGAGATTCCGGCACCAACCACGCCCTGGAACCTGCCGCTGACGAATACCCCTATATGGCCACCCGGAAGTGGCATCTCGGTATAGTCCGAAGTGCCGACGGCTGCTCCCAGCGCCCTCGAACATTCCGGGGGAATAATGTGGTCATCCAGTGCGAACACGTTCAGCACAGGCATCGTGATATTACGCAAATCGACTGTTCGCCCGCCCAACTCGACCTCATTCGCGATAAGCTTGTTATTCTGGTAGAAATCCTTAAACCATTGCCGGGCCGCCTCTCCAGCATGATGGGGCCGGTCCGAGAGCCATTTTTCCATCCGCAGGAAGCGCAGCAACTGCTGCGGATCTTCCGCCATATCCCACAAATCGACGTTATATTTAGTCAAAGTCCGGAGCGGTGTAATCATCCCGAACACGGCGCCCATCAGTTCGCCGGGCATATTGCCGAATGCCTCGATCATCAGGTCGACATCGTCCGCATCGAGGCTTCGCGCCCAGCGGTTCAGGGTACCGTGACCGGGCCGCGGGCTTTGCAGATCAGCATGAAAGTCAACTGGCGTCACCGTGACCACGAGGTTCTGCACGGTCTCCGGATACAACGCGGCGTAGCAAACTGAAAATGCGCCGCCCTCGCAGATGCCCAGGATATTTACCTTAGCTACACCTTCCCGGGCGCTGATCGCCGCAACGCAATCCCGGGCATAGCCACTGATATAATCCTCCAGGGTTAGCCAACGATCGGCACGCGAGGGATTGCCCCAGTCAACGGTATAGACATCAATACCGCGGGCCAGCAAACTCCGGACCAGGGAGCGATCTTCCTGCAGGTCCGACATCGTATAACGACCGATCAGGCCATAAACAATCAACACCGGTACTTCCAGCGATTGTTCCTCTGCCAGCGGCCGGTATTTATACAGGACCGTCTTGTCCTGGCGAAACACCTCGTCCTTGAGCGTGGTAGCAATCTCAACACCCTGCTCGTGGATAGCCGCGAGATGAGCAGCGCCGATGGCCAGCTTCCGGGTTAGCTCGGCCAGTTCGGCCGGTACTGCGGCAGGAGTATCTTGATTTGGCTTCGTCACAGGTTATTTACTACCCCGTGGCGTAGTTTGCGAGGTTTTTTTGGGCGTTACGGGCTTTTTCCTGGTTGGCGTGGGGCGCGGTTTGGTACCCGCTCTGGTCTTCTTTTTGGTACCCGCTTTCCCGGCCGCCGTAGCGCCAGTTGCGGAGCGCTTCAAATCCGCCATTTCCCGCTGCAACGCCCGCAATTCGCGACGCAATCCGGTGACGGTTCGGTGAATCTCGTCCAGCTCGCCCCGGGTGGGCAAATTCATCGATTCACATGCCACCTCGGCAAGTTTTTGCTCCTGCAAACGATGCTTCATCATGGCCCTGAAAAACTCACGTTGTGCCGTTAAATAATCATCGCTACGCTGCATTTCCAGCAGATTTTCATTGGCGAC
>CAMYKE010000084.1 GCA_947258895.1 uncultured Pseudomonadales bacterium
GGCCCGCGCGGGTCTCGACCGCTGCTTCCCAATGGGAAAGGCCCAGCTTTGCGAACAGCGACAGGCCGGAACGGGTTTCTTCCGTGTGAGCCAGCAAAGCGACACCATAGGCCGTCGTAGCAAACTGCTCGCTGACACAATCCGCTCCCCGGAACGTCCCCAGGAACGGAACGGTAAAGGTTGCGCTCGAGGTGCGATTTGCGGTGCGTTCGAAGTTTCCCAGGTCCAGGTACATCACCTCGGCAGCAATATACCTGTTAACGTGATAGCCAAGGTAGGCGCGCCAGGAAACCTCGCTATCATTGAAGCTCAACTCATCCTCGACGGCTCGGAAATCGCTCCCGTTGACCATAAGGTCGAAGCCGTTTTCATTCGCGACCTCGACAAAGGTAGTCTCCGAGAAGGCATCCACATCGGCCTGGCTATAACCGGCACTGAACCCTGCATAGAAATTTTTCTCGTCGGCACTGATTGCACCGACGAAGGTTGAGAGAAAAACGCTGAGTGTTATTGCACAAACTGATTTGAACATGGGGTTGCTCCGTTGCAAATGAGGTTGAACTGGCGGTGCGCGCGCGGGTCAGCGGGCAGCGCTCACCATCGCAGGAAAGTTATGGCTGGTAGCGCCACAGCAGCTCTAAACCAAAGGTCCTTGGTACGCTGGGCATCGCGGTGACCGTGCCAAAGAAATCCCGCTCGCTCTCGGTCGCCTGTCGCTGGTCGGTCAGGTTCCGTCCCCACAGATAGACCTCCCAGCCCGACCCGCTGGATATCAATCCGATGCGCGCGTTGACCAGAGTCTGGTCGGGTATATAGCCGAACGGGACGGTATCCCCCAAAAGTAGTTGCTGGGATTTCACGTTATCGGCCGTCGTGAAATAGCCGGCGGAATGGGAGAGCTCACCGCGAACCAGCAAGGTGGCCGCCAGTGCACGCAATGGATGTCGATACGAGGCGGTCAGTGAAAAACTCAGATCGGGAGCATTGACCAACTCGTTTCCGGACACGTCGGCACCGAGTGCCCCACCGCCCGGGAATCGATCAAAGCGGGTGTCCAGCAACCCCAGCGCGGCGTTCACCTCGAGCCGCGCGGTCGGCCGGTACCCGATTTCGGCTTCGAGTCCCCTGGTCGTTACTTGTGCCGCATTGCGAATGCTGATCGACGTGCCACCACCACCGAGATCGACGAACTGGTTCACCTGGTAGTCATCGTATTCTGCGATAAAGGCCGCCAGATTGAGCCGGACTTTGCCATTCCATAGCTGCGATTTTAGGCCTGCTTCCAGGCTATCCACCGTCTCCTTATCGAATTCAAGCCCGGAGGCAACATCGGCCGCGGTAACGAAGTCGAGGTTATATCCGCCACTCTTGAAACCCGAGGCATACCGCAGGTAGAGATTCTGGCGCTGGTTTGGAAAGTAGCGCAAGCTGGCTGACGCGGAAAGGTGTGAATCCGAACGGCTATCCCGCACCTGATCGGTGGCGATGGCAAAGATACCGGAATTGCGGCCGTCGATTCGCCAGTCAGCATCCTTGGTCTCGTCCGTATAGCGTGCCCCCAGTCCCAGCTCCAGTCGATCGGAAAAAGCATAGCTGGCATTGGCAAATAACGCGTGGCTTTCGGTCCGCACCCGACCCCGGTTGAACACCGCTGCTCCCGGAGTCAGCCCGAGCGCGATCGCCGCCGACCCGATGTGGATATCCCGACTGGTGGTGGCTTCCTGGTCGTAATAGTAGTAGCCCATCAGATATTCGAGCCGGTCTGCGGCCGGGGAAAGCAGCTGAAACTCCTGCGTAACCTGTCGAACCGGTAGTCCAGCGTCAGGTTGGCGCCCCCGGTGTCGCGCTTTTCCGTGGGGTCGACGTTGAATTGGACTTCCCGCGCTTGCGGCGCGAAGGGTTCCGGAGCCAGGGCAAAGGTATCCGATAGCGCCTCTCCCAGCAGGCTTAACCGCTCCGAATCCAGGCCGTCTATCACCAGACCGGCATTCAATCGCTCGTTGACCCGGTACTGAACCTGGGCCCGGTACGACCAGACATCCTGCTCGTTGAGTTCGGCACCGGTAAACAGATTGTCTACATAGCCGTCACGGCGGCGCTGACTGCCAGCAAACCGGGTCGATAATGCGTCGTTCACGGGAATGCTTATTGACCCGGCAAATTGCCGGTACTCCAGGTTCCCGATATCGGCGCTCACACGAACGTCGAGGGCCTCCGGGATCGGGCTCGATACGAGGTTGATGGCGCCGGCCACCGTATTCTTGCCGTACAGCGTGCCCTGCGGACCGCGCAGAATTTCAATCCTGGCCAGATCCAGCAGTTCGTAATTCAATGCCGGCGATGGTCCGAGATAGACGCCGTCGAGATACATGCCCACCCGCGTATCAAAGCCTATATTGCGACTGTTGGCGCCAACCCCGCGCAAGGTAATGCGCGTGCCCAGATCGACGGATCGACTGAGGTGGATATTGGGGACGTATTCCGCAACCTCCTGCACCTGGTTCAGTCCGGAGAGCGCGATCGCGTTGGCGTCCAGCACGGAAATGGAGATGGGTACGTCTCGCAACAGCTCCGACCGTTTTTGGGCCGTCACTATCAGCTCTTCCATTGGCCTGGCAACTGGGCGAGGCGTTGCTGTGGCAGCGGTAGAGCTTGTGCTTGAGGGGGACGGCTCGGCCGGTGCGGCGGAGAGTACGATATGCGACTCGGGTTGCAGCGGGTAGCCTGCGCCGGCCGCAGACCCGACAGCTTCCTGCCCAAGCTCGAGCTCTTCGAATTGCGCGGCGTGACCCGGCGCCGGAACCAGTATGGCCAGCAGGACGATTCTGCGCAGACAGGCCTGGGCTCGCAATGTTACGTGCCGTGGTTGAGACACTCGACCGTTCCTCCCGGGATAGGCTCGCGTACCTCGGTTTCCTGAACCACCAGGGGCGACCCGCGGAGTTGTGACTGGTGAAACGGCGCCGCACGCCCGGTTGCAGAAGATCTGTTTACTCGCTCCGGCTTCCTTGAAACGGAGCGAATTCGTGGGTTCAATCGTCGATAGATACATTATACTCCCTCCGGGAAGATGATTTTCCAACCGCTGGCAGGATGCCGCCCTATAGCCCCAGCAAGTCTGGCAGCAGGGTGGTAAACCAGGGGCAAAAGGTGATAATCAATACCGCGATAAGGTTCAATACAAAAAATGGCAGCGTCGCCCGACATATCGTCGCCAGCGGCTTTTCAAAGCGAAAAGACGCCAGGTTCATGCCCACCGGCGGCGTGAGGTATCCAAGCTCCATATTCGCGAGGAAAATAATACCAAGGTGCACCGGATCGATGCCGAACGCGGCGGCCGCGGGAAGGATGAGGGGCACCACCACGACGATCGCGGAGAAAATATCGAGCAAACATCCCGCTAGCAGTAGAAAGCCATTGAGCGCCAGCAGGAACACCCAGGGTGATTGGGTCACCGTTTGAATCCACTCCGACGCGAGCTGGGGAATATCCGCATAGATCAGGTAGCTGGTTAATCCCATGGCGGTGGCGAGAATAATCATCACGCCTCCGACCATGACCGCGCATGCCTTCAGCATCGTCGGCAGGTCTCGCAGCAGGGACAGGTCGCGATGAATACAGAACTCGACCAGCAGTGTATAGCAGGCCGCGAGCGCAGCGATTTCTACCATGGTTGCGAAGCCGGAAAAGATCCCAAACAGCACGCCGACCGGCAGCAGGATCTCCCATTTCGCCACCCACATCGCCCTCAGTGCGCGTCGCGAATCGAACGCCTGCCGGGCGATACGATTTTTGCCGCCCCTGATGACGGTATACACTGCGATCATTACGAGCAGCAACAGGCCGGGTAGAATGCCTGCCGCGAACAGCTGGTTGATGGGCGTGTGGGAGGCGACGCCGTACAGGATGATCAGCAGGCTCGGCGGAAACAGAATCCCCAGGCTGCCCGACGCGGTCAAGCTGCCCAGCGTCAGGTGTTGGGTGTAGCCCTCGCGGACCAGAAGCGGCAGCAGCAATCCCCCCAGGGCCAGGATAGTAACCCCGGAACCGCCGGTAAAGGTGGTGAAAAATGCGCACACCACAATACCCGCAATTGCGCT
Organism: uncultured Pseudomonadales bacterium; assembly: GCA_947258895.1. Next base: position 4,101 of record CAMYKE010000084.1, read on the forward strand.
GCCGCCGGGCAGCCAACCGAACAGGCCACGGAATAGATTGAGCAGGCGTACCGAGGCCTGCCCCGTCGCCAACACGGTCCCGGCGAGGGTAAACAGCGGTATGGTTGGAAGGATCGGATTTGCCGCCATGCGATAGGCCTCGACCGAAATCGCCGCCAGCGGAATGGCGTCCACGTAGTACAGCAAAATCGCCGCGCCTCCGAGCAGCGCGAAAATCGGAGTACCGGCCAGTGCGAAAACAGTAATCGCCAGCAGTCCCGGCACCAGCACCAGATCCCGGCCGGCTTCGGGCAACAGTGCCAGTCCCGCTAGGCTCACCAGCGTTCCCGGCACGACGTACCTGCCGTACCTGAGTCGCATCGCATCGAGTAGAAAACGACCGGCGTTTAGAAGAAAGCCGATTGGCATGATCAATTGCGCGACCCACAGCGGGAGGCCAGTGCCGAGCGTTAGTTCGGAATCCCGTTCCACCAGCACCATATCCAGCGATGCCCATGCCAGGCACAGGCAAACTGAACCGGCAGCTGACCTGGCGATCGCAGCGGCAAACTCGCGTAACCGGCCCGGCAAAACGACCGCCGAACCGAGTGACAGGTGACGATTTTCCCGGGACGCCAGCAGCGCTCCCAGGAACGCGATCCATAGCGTCAAGTGGCGAACGAAATCGATCGATCCCGCTATCCCCGTTCCCAGGGTTGGTCGGGAAAGTAACTCCACCAGCGGCAGTACAACGATCGCTAACAGGGCGAGCGCTGCCAACGTATTTTCCAGGGCCGCAAACTTTTTGCTCACTACCCTGGCGGTAGTCCTGAGCCTGGCGATAGCGGCAGATTTATGGTTTCGCGGCAGCGACGGCGGCCGTGTTACCTGTCCGGTATTGATTGCGTAATTCAAGCGTTTCATCGAAGTACTCCTCGGAAACAATCGTTCCGCGAATCTTTGGATAGACTGACTGGGCGAGGGCATGCCACTGGTCACGTTCGCCCGCCGACAACGGCACCCGCTGCACTCCTCTGCGCACCATCGCTGCGACAGCGTCACGCTCGAGTTTGCGAACGTCGCGCTGCAGTTTGATGCCAGCTTCGCGGGCAATGCGCTCGAACTCGGGTCGCAGCCGCTCCGGTATGCGATCCCAGGCAGCGGTGGAAATAATGGTCGCCCCGACCAATGGCGCCCAGGGCAAATCGCTCATGTAGGGCGTGAAGGGAAACCATTGATTCGCCAGTGCGGCCAGTGGTGGTGCGAGATAGGCTTCGATCATTCCGGTCTGGAGCGCCGGCATAACGTCGACCAGTGAAAGCGACAGCGTGTTAAAACCGGCGTTACGCCACAGCTGTTCGCTGTCACTGCTATTGCCGCTGGACCACTGGAACAGCTTCAGTTTTTTCAGGTCAGCGGGCGTGCGCACCGGGTGCGTGCTGAACAAATGCGCCCACCCTGCTTCGCCCCAACTCAGGGCTCGAAAGCCTTTCTTGACCAGGCGTTCTTCCCACTGTGTCGATATGGTTTGCAGCACATAATCCAGTTCTTCATTGGAGGCAAACGCAAGGGGGATATTCAGGGCCTTGGCAGACGCATCGATCGAACTCAGACCCGCAGTCGTAATGGTGGCTGCGTCGAGCTGACCGACGCGTATGCGGCGGACGATATCGTTCTCATCGCCCAGGGTTCCGGCATAGATTTTCAGGCGGACCTGGCCGGCAGATGCTTCCCGCCACTGCGCATCGATACTTTTCAGGTAGTTGTGCCAGATGGAATCCCTGGGCGCCACGGTGGCCAGCTTGATGGTAATCGCGGCGTGGGCTCCCTGCACCAGCGCCAATCCAAGCGCCAGGCAAGCTAGCCAGATACGTAGTTTCTTCATGGGTCAATCCTCCAGAAATAATGCGTCTCGGCGCGCAAGAAGTGAGCGCGCGCGCTGTTGCGCGACCGTATTGGCCAGGCGATGCCGGGGAACCTGGTTGGTATCGAACGCCAGCACCTGCTCGAGTAGTGCCTGGAATTCCACCGGGTTCTGTTCCCTGACGGCGACGGAGTCTGCGAGCGCCACCAGCGGTGCCATTCTGTGGCCACCCGAGAGCTCTATCGCGCGCTGAAAATGCAACCTGGCGCGCGTGCTGCTGCCACCCTGTGCGCCGCTACGCGCGCCGTCGAAACTGATCATAAACTCGTGCAGCGCGCCTTCCTTATAGTCCGGGTCCAGCTCGAGGCAGCGCTGGATGAGGGGCTCGATCAAGTGCAGGTCAGCCACCATTTCCATATCCTGCTTATCGACGCTGATGGCTGCAGTCCACGCCAGCAGCGTCCAGTACAGTGCCGGGACGTGCTGTTTCCTGAATGGCGCGAGGGCCGCTGCGGGATTTTTATAGAGTGTGCGCTCAAACCCGGGCTGAGCTACTTCAAGCGTGCGCAACCCATAGCCTCGTGCTCGCAGGTACAGGTTTTTGGCACGCAAGCGCTGTTCACGCGCAAGCGCGGGGTCACTCTCAGCGAGCTCCAGCGCAGGGACCTGGACGTATACGTAGCTATATTGGGTGAAGCCACTGGCCGCGGCGAGCAACAGGTTTTGGTTTTCCGGCGCCGCGGCAATGAGCCCCTCCAGAGTCTTGAGGCCGAAGGGGATGGCTGCGCCAACCAGTTCAATATCGTTATCGGTCGCGTAGACACTGCTGCCCTCCGCCAACGCGTTGCCGAGGGAATTGATTGCAATCTGCCTGATGGAACAGCCCGAAAGCAGCGCCATGCAAAAGACGATACACAGCAACCGTCCCCTGCCCTGCAACTGTTGCTGAATTGAATTCCAGCGCCTGTGGCTCAAGTGGTACATCACGATGTCTCCATCAACGGTTAGCAATGGGGCTACTGTAGTGCAGGGCCGGATGAAGACTCTTGTGGTTTACATGGTGTTTTCTTTAATTGGCAGGATTTCTGTTGATGAAAGCTGTGATCGTCTGATTTGAATGCCCTTTTACCTCGTGAAAAATTATTATAATAATCAATAATAATAATAGCTTATCTAGCAAAGTTCATGTTCCACTGAACTTCTGGTTGGTCCGCCAGGCTGGCAGGTCCGGCAGGCCGTGTAACTCGCTCAAAGATGCCGCAAAAAGTAAAAAGGCGTAGACTAGCCAGTATAATCATAAGCAGGGATGAGTGATGAGCTCGCATCTCGATAATGGATTTCGGGTGGGAGAATGGGAAGTTCACCCGAAACAAAGCGCGATCAAGAACGCGGACGGGGAAGTTCACCTTGAACACAAGGTGATGTCAGTGCTGGTTTTGCTTGCCGAACATGCGGATGAGACCGTCACGCGAAACCTGCTGCTGGAAGAGGTGTGGCAAGGCACCTATGTCACGGAGGATGTTATATCGCGCTCGATTTCCTTACTCCGCCAGCATTTCAAGGACGATCCGCACCATCCTACCTATATCCAGACCATACCCAAATCGGGTTACCGGCTCATCAAACCGGTCCTGCCGCTTGCGGAGCCGGAAGCTGCAATTATCGATGACCCTCTGTCTCCCGCCCCACCCCGGCGCTGGTCCTGGCGCGCGCGCGCCGCTGCCGGTGCGGTGCTGCTATTGCTGTTGGCGATGGGTGGCTATATATTTTTTGACGCCTCCTACAACGGCTCGAGCAATCTGGCCCGGGACCAGCAGGCGAGCAGCCAGCATCGACTGTCATCGGTAGCCATCGCCGTGATCCCCTTTGAGAACCTGAGTGAAAATCGTGATCAGAGCTATATAAGTGACGGGCTATCCGACGAGCTCATCGTAGCCCTCAGCAAAGTGGGACAGCTCAAGGTGGTATCCAGAAGTACGTCGTTTTTGATAAAGAGCCAAAAACAGGATCCGCGCGCATTGGGTGAGGAACTGCAGGTAGACCTGATCCTGGAAGGCAGCGTGCGGGCACAGGATGATCGGGTACGGGTTGTCGCCCAGTTGAGTCGCACCGCCGACGGCTTTGAGGTCTGGTCAAATGCGTTTGACAGCGAGCTAAGCGACATCTTCAAACTGCAAAATACCATATCGCAAGCGATCGTCAGGGAGCTCAGCGCGAAGCTGGGCCTTGCTTTGGATTCCACGCCGAGCCTCAGCTCGACACAGAACACCGAGGCCTACCACCTGTACCTGCGCGGCAACGTCATGTGGAAGAAGCGCGGTGAAAGCGCGATCCGCCGGAGTATCGAGCTGTACAACGAGTCACTGGCGAAAGACCCGGAATTTGCCCGAGCCCACCTGGGGCTGGCCAACGCCTTTGCGCTGTTGCCCTGGTACTCCAACGTAGAGCAACAGCCGTATCTGGAATTGGCAAGCAAGCAACTGGAAAAAGCATTGCAGCTGGATCCGTCTCTGCTGGGGGAAGCATTGACCACCCGGGCCCTGCTCGAGTTCTCCAGATGGGAATGGGCGCGAGCCGAGCAGTATTTCCAGGAAGCGCTCGATATTAGCCCTAATTACACCACTCTGCATAACTGGTATTCGCAATTCAGCTTCGCAGTAAACTATAAAATCCGTGCCCTGGAGCACGCCAAGCGGGCGCGGGACCTGGATGCGGTTTCGCCGGTCATAAACGATCGCCTGGCCGCCGCCTTCCTGTGGGTCGACGACAATCAAAACGCAGAACGACAATACCGGATCGGTTCCGAGCTGGGATTCATGGGGAAACGTGACGCCTCCAGCTATTTGCTCTGGCTGCTGCGCGAGGGCAGGATACGAACTGCAGCAGAAGTACTACAACAGATGCTGGATAAACAGGGATTGACGAGCTCCTGGGTTCAGCATCTTGGCGACACCCTGCAGACCAACAGCAACAGGGAACAAACCATTCAGGTGCTCGTCGACGCGCAAAACCAGGGTGTGATCACTCCGCGATTACTACTGCCCATCTGGGTGCTATTGGCCGACTACGACCATGCCTTCGCCCTGTTGGGTAAACTGGTCGCGCAAAAAAATCAATTGGACGTCGAATTTCTCTTTTCCGGCGAAGCCAGCGGATTACGCGAAGACCCACGCTTCGCCACCATAATCAGGCAATTGGGTCTGGACCGCTACTGGGACCAGTATGGCTGGCCGGAGGGAATCAATCGCTCCTGACCTGCAGCGCTACCAATACAGAGTAAACATAAAGTTAAAACCGTACACAAATGGGGTTGCCAGGCAAGGAATTTCCAACGCACCGATGACTCGTCACGGTGCCGCGGCGGCCGCTCGGTTTACAGCTTGTCCCGGAACCCGATCGCCCCTGCCCAGGCCATGGCTCTTGTGCGCGTTTCGCGACAGCTGCGTTGGCACCGACCGGCCAAACTGGTCGCTGACGGGTGCTGGAGGCGGGTTACCGGCCTTGCTACAGGAAATT
>CAMYKE010000085.1 GCA_947258895.1 uncultured Pseudomonadales bacterium
TGCCGATATCATAGATATTCGCCAGCAGATTCGCATGGGTGAGAACTACGCCCTTGGGTTCGCGGGTGGAGCCCGAGGAAAACTGGATAAACGCGGTATCCTCGGGGGCTACCTCGGCAACCATGCCGGGCTGGCTGGCGTCTCCCGCGGCGCTCTCCGGCAACAGTTGCTCGGCGATCAGGCTGTGTCCCTTCAGCCTGGCGAACGCCGCGTGGCAGCCGTTGGCATCCGCATACTTTTGCAGCAGCGGGAAAAAGCTCGCCTCGGTGTATAAGTGGGGGCGTTGCAATTTGGCGAAGATGTGGAATGCCTTGGCGTGGTGTTCGTCACTGATGCCTACGGCAATCGGCACCGGCACAATGCCTCCCAGCAAGCAGGCCCAGAAGGCCTCGACGAAATACTGGTTGCTGCGCAGGAAGAAGATCAGTTCGTCGCCCTGCTGGAGCCCGTTGCGCTGGAATGCGCCGAGGGTGCGCAGTGCACGCTCACGCAGCTCCAGGAAACTGTATTGGGTTTCACTATCGCTGGCTTCGATGTAGGTGATGGAATCATCGTCGCTGGCCCGGTCGTGCAGGGCGTCCAGCAGGGTGGCGTAGGACGGGATTTCCGGGTTTGATTGCTGAGTGTCAGACATGGGTATCCGCTAGCGTTGCTCCACCGACATCATAAGGTTATTCCGGGTACGAAGATTGATTGCCGGTTCGAGTGTTATTGGTAGGTCCGGAATATACCGCAATTTGAAGCGCCGCGTCATGTTGGCGAAGTGCATCTGCATCTCGATCATCGCAAACTGATCGCCAATGCAGCGCCGTGGTCCCGCCGAGAACGGTATAAAGGCAAACTTGTTGGCGGCCGGGAAACGCGCTTCGAGGAAGCGGTCGGGGTCGAAGCGCTCCGGATCTTCCCATAGTTCCTTGTGACGATGCAGGTAATAGGGCGAAATCAAAATATCGGCGCCAGCCGGGATATGGTAATCGCCCAACTGGTCGTCCGCGACGGCTTTCCTGGAGAATAGCCAGCCTGGCGGATAGAGGCGCATGGTTTCGTTCAGGACCCGCCTGGTGAAGGGTAACTGCTCCAGGTCGGAAAAAGTCGGCGCGGCGCCTGGCAGGGCATCGACCTCCGCGTGTACCCGCTCTTCTGCATCGGGATGCTGGCTCAACAGGTACCACGCCCAGTTCATGGTGCCGGCGGTGGTTTCATTGCCTGCTACAATCAGGGTGACCACTTCGTCAATCAGGTGGGGATCCTGCATCGGCTTGCCGTCGCCGTCACGGGCGTCCATTAGCATGGTCAGGATATCCATCGCCCGGTCGGCGCGGGACCTGCGGATGGTCACCAGTTCCATGAGCACCTTGCGCAGTTCCCTGAATTTTACTGCCAGTTGCAGGTCGCGCACGGTATTGTCGACCAGCAGTGCAATGAGGCCGCTGCGTTCGTTGACCCATTCGAAATCCATGCTGAACAGGCCGCGCATTACTACTTCGAGCGCCAGGCGGTTGGTAGTGGTGGTAATATCCAGGGGTTCGCCGGTCGCGGCTTTGGTTTCCCAGTCCGAGATCAGTTGCCCGTTTACCTGGTGCATCATGCCCGCCAGTGCCATCAATACCGAGCGGTGGAAGGCCGGCTGCACCATCCGCCGCTGGGAGCGCCAGAACGCGCCATCGCTCGCGATGATGCTGTTGCCCAGGAGGATTTTGACCCGCTCGAAACCATAGCCCTTGTCGTAGTTGCTGTTATTATTTACCAGCACCCGCTTGACATAATCGGGGCGATTCAGCAGGTAGGTGTCGGACTTGCGCTGGCCGGATTTGACCAGCACGATGTCACCGTATTCGCTGAACAGCTCGGGTAGCTTGGTGAAGGTCGCAGCGTCGATGTTAAAATCTATCGGCTGTTCCGGCCCCGGGGGTTTTAGCCTGGCTTGTTGTTGTGTTATGTTCATTGCAACCCGGGCGCGCGTTCCTTGGGCGTTCGACAGCGGCTTATACTGTCAATTACGTTTTTTTACGTTAGTCAGGAAGGTACCATAATTACATCGATAATTCCGGTAAATAGCAACGCCTAATTTACCCGTTACCCAAAGCAGATTCTATGGCTCGCGAACTAACTCCTGCCCGAAAACTCTCGTACGCGATTTTGGTACCGCTACTTGCTTTTTTAATGCGCATGCTATGGAAGAGCTTCCGCATCCAGATAGTGGGCGAGGAACACCTTCGGGACGCGGTAGCGTCGGGCCAGCCACTGATCCCCTGCTTTTGGCACCAGATGGATCTGCCCTTATCGGTATACCTGTTGACCCGCAAATTGACGGGATTTAGAGCTGCATTCCTGGTCAGTCCTTCGATGGACGGCGAGATTGCGGCGCGGGTGGTCGAATCCTTCGGGGGGGGCGTGGTGCGCGGTTCCTCAACGCGCACCGGAGCCAAGGCGATGCGCGACCTGTATCTTGCTATCAGCGAGCAGGGCCTTTCACCCGCCAATACCCCGGATGGCGGCCACGGCCCGATTTATGAGTTCAAGCCCGGCGCGGTGATGATTTCGCAGATGAGCAAGGTGCCGATGCTACCGCTGGCATGTGCGGCGAGCCACGCCAAATACCTGAATACCTGGGACAAATTTATGATTCCACTGCCATTTTCCCGAATTGTCATTAAGCTGGGCCCACCCGTGCTGGCCGCCTCAAAAGCTGCGGGCGGGGATGTGGCCCGGACCACGGCAAGCATGCAGCAGGCATTGAACGACCTGACCCGGGACTGCCAGGAGCTGGTTGCCAGGCCGGCAGCGACCTCGGATAGCCCGCTGTAAATACCCGTATCCTGGCGGCAACGGTGCACAGGGCGAGTGGCCCGGCAGCCACCCATATTCGCATGGCCATAAGCCCTTAAATCAGTTAGACTTGCGCTCCGATTTTTTGCTCCGTTCGCCCGAGCCTTTGCTTTCACCTGAATAACGACTTCTGTGACCGACCTCAGCCATATCCGCAATTTCTCAATTATTGCCCACATCGATCATGGTAAATCGACACTAGCGGACCGCTTCATCCAGCACTGCGGGGGTTTGAGTGCTCGGGAGATGCAGGAGCAGGTGCTCGACTCGATGGATATCGAGCGCGAACGCGGTATCACGATCAAGGCGCAAAGCGTCACCCTTAAGTACGTTGCCCGGTCGGGCGAAACCTACCAGTTGAATTTTATTGATACTCCGGGCCATGTGGATTTTTCCTACGAGGTGTCCCGGTCCCTCGCTTCCTGCGAGGGGGCACTGCTGGTGGTCGATGCCGCCCAGGGTGTGGAAGCGCAGTCGGTGGCTAACTGTTATACCGCGATCGAGCAGGGTCTCGAGGTGATTCCGGTACTCAACAAGATGGACCTGCCCCAGGCCGAGCCGGAGCGGGTGATCGACGAGATCGAGAACGTCATCGGGATCGACGCCCAGCGGGCTATTCATGTCAGCGCCAAGAGCGGGCTCGGAATTACCGAACTGCTGGAGCAACTGGTGGAACTGATTCCGCCCCCGCAGGGCGATCGCAACGCGCCGCTCAAGGCCCTCATCATCGATTCCTGGTTCGACAACTATTTGGGCATCGTATCACTGGTGCGGGTAAAGCAGGGGGTGCTTACCAAAAAGACTAAAATCAGGGTGAATTCCACCGGGCAAACCTATCAGGTAGACAGCGTCGGCGTATTTACGCCCAAACGCACCGAGACCGGGCTTCTGGAAGCGGGCGAAGTGGGCTTTGTCGTCGCCGGCATAAAAGATATTCATGGCGCGCCGGTGGGCGATACCCTGTTCGACGCCAATGCCCGGGATGTCCAGGCCTTGCCTGGTTTCAAGCAGGTTAAACCCCAGGTCTACGCAGGTTTGTTTCCGGTCAGTTCGGACGACTATGAAGCCTTCCGCGAGGCGCTGGCGAAACTCAGCCTGAATGATGCCTCGCTGTTTTACGAGCCGGAGAGCTCCGACGCGTTGGGTTTCGGCTTTCGCTGCGGATTTCTCGGCATGTTGCACATGGAGATCATCCAGGAGCGGCTGGAACGGGAATATGACCTCGACCTGATCACCACGGCGCCGACGGTGGTCTACGAAGTGGTGACCAGTGCGGGAGCGATCTTGCGGGTGGACAATCCCTCCAGGTTACCCGACCCGGCGACCATTGAAGAGATGCGTGAGCCCATCGTGCAGGCCAATATCCTGGTGCCCCAGGATCACCTGGGCAGTGTGATCACGCTGTGCACGGAGCGGCGTGGCGTCCAGAAGGATATGCAATTCCTCGGCAGCCAGGTTGCGGTGACCTATGAGTTGCCGATGATCGAAGTAGTGCTGGATTTCTTTGATCGCCTGAAGTCGGTGAGCCGCGGCTATGCCTCCCTGGACTACCAGTTCCAGCGCTTCGAGCCGGCCAGGCTGGCACGGATGGATATCCTGATCAACGGCGACCGGGTCGATGCCCTGGCCGTCATTATTCACCGCGACGATGTGCGCAACCAGGCCCGCCTGTTGACTGAGAAAATGAAAGATCTGATCCCGCGGCAGATGTTCGACGTCGCGATCCAGGCGGCGGTAGGAAACCAGGTGGTGGCGCGAACAACGGTCAAGGCGCTGCGCAAGAATGTCACCGCGAAATGTTATGGCGGCGATGTTAGCCGCAAGAAGAAGTTATTGCAAAAACAGAAAGAGGGCAAAAAACGTATGAAGCAGGTGGGCAGTGTCGAAATCCCCCAGGAAGCGTTTCTTGCGGTTCTTAAAGTAGACAAGTGACAAGGTAGACAGGTAAGGGGTTAGTATGGATCTGGATTTTCCACTCATTCTGGTGTGCGCCACGTTCGCCAGTGGCGCCATCTGGTTGCTGGATAAATTCGTGCTGGCACCGCGCCGGTTGGCGGCATTCGAGGCGCAGGGGGGGCTGGCGGGAGAGACCGCCGGTCACGATACCGCGCCAGCGGAGCCGGCCGTTGTTGAATACTCGAAGTCTTTTTTCCCGGTGCTGGCGGCGGTGCTGATACTGCGCTCGTTCCTGTTCGAGCCATTCCAGATTCCCTCCGGCTCCATGTTGCCGACGCTGCGGATAGGTGACTTTATCCTGGTCAACAAGTATAGCTACGGCCTGAGGCTGCCGGTTGCAGGTACCAAGGTCGTGCCGATCGGCGATCCGCAACGTGGCGATGTGATGGTCTTCAAGTTTCCCAATAATCCCAAACTGAATTACATCAAGCGCGTGGTGGGACTGCCGGGAGACCTCGTTGTATACATGGACAAGAAGCTTGTCATCAATGGCGATCCGATGCCGCAGGAACTGGTTGCGCACTTACCGCCGGCCGAGCCCCCGGTGCAGTTGCTGAACGAGCAATTGGGTGAGGTGACTCACCGTATCTACAAGAATATCGGCCGGCCGGGAAGCTTTGGTCAGTGGGTGGTGCCCGAGGGTCATTATTTTGTCATGGGCGATAACCGCGACAACAGCAACGACAGTCGCTTTTGGAAATTCGTTCCGGATAACCTGGTGGTCGGCAAGGCCGTGGTGGTCTGGATGCACTGGGATAATTTCTTCAGTCTCCCGAGCTTTGCGCATGTCGGGTCAATAGACTAAAGTTAGCAATAGTCAATGACACATGAGGATGATCTTGTGAAGCAACACCCCCAGAAAGGAATGTCGGTCCTGTCGATGCTGGTAGCCGTGGTCGTGGTGGCCGGTGGTATGTTGTTGGTGATTAAGATTGCGCCCCTGTATATCGATGATATGACAATCGGCGGCGCCGTGAATGCGATGCGGGAGGAACCAGGCGTCTATTACTGGAAAAAGGAAGATATTAAAAAGTACCTGGCTACGAAAATGGCTGCGGACTATTCCCGGGACCTCGCCAGTGACGAGATCGCGATTAGCAAAGACAGCAGAGTCATGAAGGTCGATATTAACTATGAGGCCAGGGTGCCGATTGTTTACAACCTGGATGTGGTGGCGAAATTTTCGCATCATCTTGAAGCGGCAAAGTGAGCCCGGAATTACCAAAAAAATATCGCAGCTTAACTGAACAACTGGGTTATACCTTCCGGGACTACGGTATCCTGCGGACCGCACTTACCCATAGCAGTCACAGTAAAAAACATAATGAACGCCTCGAGTTTCTCGGCGACGCGGTGCTCGGGTTGGTAATCGCTGAAGTACTCTACGACCGTTTCCCCCACGCTCGGGAGGGACAACTAAGCCGCCTGCGCTCCCGGCTCGTGAAGGGCGACACCCTCGCCAGGGTGGCCAGGGAGCTGCAACTGGGCGAGTTTATCAGACTCGGGCAGGGCGAGATGAAAAGCGGCGGCCAGCGCCGCAACTCAACGCTTGCCGACGCGCTCGAGGGCCCGGTTTCCGTTTGTCGAGATCGTGCCCGTTTCCGCCAAAACAGGCGAGAATGTCGATCGCCTCGCCGCACTGTCCCTTGACGATACCTTGAAAGATCCAAAGACCCGGCTGCAGGAATTTCTGCAGGCGCGCAAGCAACCCCTGCCCGATTACGAGATAGTCGCCACCAGCGGCATGGATCATGAGCAAACCTTCAGCGTTCAGTGCCGGGTTACGACGCTCGCCGAACCCGTTCTGGCAACCGGCAAGAGCCGACGGCACGCCGAGCAGGCGGCAGCAGCCCTGGCGCTGCAGGCTTTAGGAGTAAAGTAGCAAAGTGTCCGAGGAGCGGGATGCAAATGGCGTATTGATCAAACGCTCGGGGTATGTGGCAATCGTCGGGCGGCCCAACGTCGGCAAGTCAACCCTGCTGAATTATATCCTCGGGCAAAAGATCAGCATTACCTCGCGCAAGCCACAGACAACGCGCCACCAGATCCTGGGGGTAAAGACCGAAGCGGACGTGCAGACCATCTATGTTGACACCCCGGGTATGCACCTGCGTAACGAGCAGGCTTTGAACCGCTATATGAATCGCGCCGCGTTCAGTGCACTGCGCAATGTCGATCTGATCGTGCTGGTGGTCGATCGCACTGGCTGGACGGCGGAAGATGAGCTGGTGCTGGAGCGGGTGCGCATGGCCCGGACGCCAACCATCCTCGTCATCAATAAAACCGACCTGCAGGGCGACAAGGCACAATTGCTGCCTCATATTGAAACCATTTCGGCCCGGTTTCCGTTTGTCGAGATCGTGCCCGTTTCCGCCAAAACAGGCGAGAATGTCGATCGCCTCGCCGGACGACCAGATTACCGACCGTAGTTCGCGATTTCTGGCCGCCGAGATCGTGCGCGAGAAGATCACCCGGCGCCTGGGCGAGGAAATTCCCTACCAGGTAACGGTGGAAATAGAGCAATTCAAACAGGCCGGTGAGGTGATCCACATTAACGCACTGGTATGGGTGGAGCGCTCCGGTCAAAAGAAAATCATCATCGGGCAGGGCGGCGAGCAACTGAAAATCATTGGCCGCGACGCGCGCCTCGATATGGAAAAATTGTTTGACAGCAAAGTGATGCTGCGAATCTGGATCAAGGTCAAGCGGGGCTGGTCAGACGATGAGCGTGCGATCAAGAGCCTGGGATACAGCCAGGATTGAGCGATGCGGGGATTGCGCCTGTCGTTGCGCCGGATTTGGCGGTACACTGCTTTTTTTATCCGTCACCCGATCTGTCCGTACGCCAGATCCCGGCAAGCCCGCGTCCATCACCGATACAGCGCCATACCAGAGATGGCGCTACGAATAATGGTATTTACTTGGATCCAGCTATTTACAGACTCTCAGATTTGCATTGCCTCATTTTGCCGGTCGCTCGGCGCGCATCTCATCGCACCTTTCACTACGAGAGCCACTTACGCATAGCTACGGCTATGCGTTGCGCGCCTTGCGCGCGATCTGCATACCGACCGACTCGTCATCTTACGCGCCAATCGGTGACGGATGTGGGCTAATAAGAAGTCATGAACAGCGCGCACAACAGTGATCGGCCAGGCGCCGCGTTGCAACCAGCCTATGTGCTGCACGCACGGCCTTATCGTGAAACCAGCCTGATCGTCGACTTGCTGTTACCGGACAGCGGGCGTGTTAGCGCAGTGGCGCGCGGCGTCAATCGCTCCCGCTCAAACCTGAGGGCGCTGCTGCAGCCGTTTAACCCGCTGCTGGTCAGTTACTTCGGAAAAGCCGAGCTCAAGACCCTGAAGACCGCCGAACGCAGCGGTGCGCCGTTACGGCTCCGGGGGGACGCATTGTTCAGTGCCCTGTATCTCAACGAGTTGTTGGCGCGGGTGATGCGGACGCAGGATCATTGCCAGGTGATCTTCTCCGCCTATGAGATCGCTTTGCAGCAGCTGCGCGCCGCCGGCGCTATCGAAAAGCCCCTGCGCCACTTTGAGTTGTTGCTGCTGGAACAACTCGGCTACGCAATTCCTTTTCCGGATGCTGCAAGCGATCCCGCTGCGCTGTACTATTATACCGACGCGGGCTATTTTGAACCGCTTGGGCAAGCTACCCCCGAGACCGCGGCGCGCTGCTTTCAGGGAGCCGACCTTATCGCCATTGCAGCCGGCTCGCTCGAAGACGGCGCCTCGCTGCGGGTGGCCAAGCGACTGCTGCGCCTTGCGCTGGCGCCGCTATTGGGCGACCGGCCATTACGCAGCCGGGAGCTATTCAGGAATCTTTAGTCAACAGGAAAATTCGAACCATGAGTGATGTCCTGCTGGGTGTCAACATCGATCACGTCGCCACTTTGCGCCAGGCCCGGGGGACCCCGTATCCCGATCCTGTCGAAGCGGTGCGCATTGCCGAGCAGGCCGGCGCAGACGGCATTACCCTGCACCTGCGTGAAGACCGGCGTCACATCCAGGATCGCGATGTGTATCGCATCCGGGAGGTCATCACGACGCGGATGAACCTGGAAATGGCCGCCACCCCCGAAATGCTCGCGATCGCATGCGCAGTGCAGCCCGAATACGCCTGTATCGTGCCGGAAACCCGCGAGGAACTCACCACCGAAGGCGGCCTCGACGTG
>CAMYKE010000086.1 GCA_947258895.1 uncultured Pseudomonadales bacterium
AGCGCGAGCGCAAGCGCCGCTTGCGCGCCCGGTGGGCGGCGATCAACTCCTTGCGCGCAAATAACCGCACCAGCACCACGCCGCTGGCGAATCCCCCGATATGTGCCCAGAAGGCGACCCCCCCCTTGCTGTTGCCCAATGCGGGCACACCGCTGAGTAGCTGCAGCACAAACCAGTACCCCAGCATCACGAAGGCCGGCACGGCTATCGTGGTGATAAATATACCCAGGAAGATGAGTGTATGGATATGGGCTCGGGGGTAGAGGAGGATATAGGCGCCCATGACTCCGCCGATCGCGCCGGATGCACCCACCATGGGGATAATACTGCTGGTATCGGTAAGCACCTGGCTGAAGGCGGCGGCTAGCACCTGGCTGAAGGCGGCGGCTAGCCCGCAGCACAGGTAAAAAACCACAAAGCGCAGCGGTCCCATGATGTCTTCCACGTTATCGCCGAACACCCACAGAAACCACAGATTGCCGATAATATGCATCCAGCTGCCATGCATGAACATGGAGGTGATGGGGGTGTGCCAACTCGCTGCGGTACCGAGTTGACAGTACAGGCCCTCGCCAAGTGGCAACCGGGTGCCGGTGGCTACGCTGCCGAGCAAATCGCCGGGTATCAAGCCATACAGGCATAGGGACTCGGCCAGGGTAGTTCCGGTTCCAGAACCCTGCAGGAATACCCAACTCAGGATGTTAAGGCCGATGATGGTCGCCGTGGCAATGGGAAAGCGCAGGTTGGGATTTTCGTCGTAGAGCGGGAACATGCTTCCGGGTCACCAACTTATGGACGATCGAGGTAGTCCCGGTCGTCGAAGGTCTTTACCATATCCGGGTAAAAAACCGTCATCGCGGTAACCAGCGTGCCATTGATAAAAGCTTCCGGAAACATCACCAGTAACATCAATGGCAAGCTGGAAAGTTCCGGGGTAGGCAGCAGCGGACTGTCCAGTATACAGAACAAACCCGCAGCAAGCAGACCGGTTGCCGCCACCGCGAGTGCTGCGCCGGCAAAGCCCGCGCCGAGCATATAGACGAACAGGTTTTTGAACTTCAACGAATTTAGCGCGATGAGTACGAACCAGCTGACCGTCGCTGGCACCACCAGTGTCAGGACCGCATTGACGGGAAATGCAGCCCAGTCGGCGCGCCCCAGCAGGGTAATGAGCACCACCGCGACACTCGCCGCAAGGATGGTAAGGCTCCAGCCAAATATGAGCACGGTCGCGGTAATTAACAGGGGGTGTATTGCAAACCCTGCCGTAACCTGGATCTCGAGCAGCCAAAAAAGTGCCAGGATAATGCTGCTGGCGTAGAAAAAGTGTTGCTTCCGGGCGTCTGCGCGCAGCGCATTGTAAGGGGCAAAATACAGCGCCAGCAGCAGGGAGGGAACATAAACCAGCCAGGCACTCACCAGTAACCAGTGGGTCAGGAGCGCTGCGGCAATGGTCATGCTTGCGTTAATCGCCCGGTTCCGGTGGCGCGAGCAAGCCGGTCAGCCCCGCAGCCGCTTCGGCCTTAGGATCACATTTCAACGCGCGTAATTTTGGAGCCCTCGAAGGTGAGGTTGTACATTAGCCCCTTGTTGGAATAAATAAAGCCGATAATCGGCTTCTTGGCGGTTTCGGTGCTGATCTCACCACCCGCGCCCAGGGTGGCAATGGCGATGCTGCCATCGACGCCCGCTTCCCAGCCGCGGCTGTTGCGGAAGTTATTGAGGGCCTCGTCGTTCATAAAAAGAATAACCTGCTTCTTGATCTGGAGGCCCAACTGCCAGCCGATTGAGCCGCTGACGATGTTGTAATAATTTTCGGTGCGGCCATTGATAATAAGCGCGCCCTCGCCGTATTCTCCGCCGATACCAATACCGCCCTTAACCACTGAAGGGAATACCAGCATTGCCGACGCCTTGCGGGCGAGAGTGCGGGCGGATGCACTGTGCTGGTACAACTCCTCAATAGCGCCGTTTACATCGGAGTCCAGTTCTTGCTTCGAGGCAAAATGGTTCTTGGTAGATGCGCAGGCTGCGAGTAGCAGGCAAAGTAGTCCCGTCAGGAGAGTCTTGGTGTACATGATTTTCATCCTTAATGTATATAAGTTGCCATTTGTCCTGAGACAGCTAATCCCGGGTTTGGTTTGCAGCGGAGCGGAACTCCCCATGCTGGCAAGCGCCGCCAATCGGGCGTGCGCAAGTCATTATGTCGCATATCCGGTGACACTAAAATCTAGCTGCTGTTATAGTACCGGGCGGCATATTGTAATGATAAAGTCGCTCGGCGTGAACTCCCGTTGCCAATAACTTGAGCAAACGCCCCCTTTGGAGGAGAACCTGGATGGAGTTTGAAATCGTCTACTGGCACTGGCTGGTGTTCGGAATGGCCTTGATGATGATCGAAATCGTGTTACCAAGCTTCACCGCTTTGTGGTTTGGTGCGGGCGCAATCCTGGTTGGTGTCTTGTTGCTGGTTTTTCCCGGCATGGCGCTAGGTCTGCAATTGTTTGTCTGGACCATAGTGTCGATATTGTTTACCTTCCTATGGTTCAAGTACCTGCGCCCGTTGGCGGTGGATCGCACCAAGGCCGGGCTTTCACGGGAAGCGATCGTGGGACAGAGCGGCCAGGTGCTATTCGCGCCAGTCGGAGAGCAGCGTGGCAAATTGCGATTTACCACGCCCATCCTCGGTGCGGAGGAATGGAGTTTTCTCTGTCAGCAGGAGGTAGCGCCGGGTGACCGAGTGTGGGTAGTGGATGTATCCGGGAATTCATTGATCGTTGAAAAACGCTAGCTACCAGTCGTACGCGGCGGTAATTGCTGCCGAAGCACCCGCACGGGTCATCTTGTTTTCTTGCTCGTCACCTGCAGTAGCTATTTTCTCGCAGAGATTGGCATTTTGTGGCAAACGGGACGGTCCGCGCCGTCAGCACCCGGGTCTCGCAGGCTCACTCGAATTTATCTAAATTAATAACAGGAGTAAAAATGGAAGGTTTGTTACCAGTAATCGTGTTTGTGGTATTGGTGGTTGTGACAATTGGAAAGGGAGTGCGATTGGTGCCGCAAGGAAGTAAATGGGTGGTGCAGCGGCTGGGTAAATACCACACAACATTGCGTCCCGGCTTGAACATCATCATTCCGTATGTCGACAACGTGAGCCATAAAGTTACCTCCAAGGATATTGTGCTGGACATACCGTCCCAGGAAGTGATTACCCGGGATAATGCCGTGATCATCGCCAATGCCGTGGCCTATATGAACATCCTGTCTCCGGAAAAAGCGGTGTACGGGGTTGAGGACTATGAAATTGCGATACAAAACCTGGTGCAGACCTCATTACGTTCGATCGTCGGCGAGATGGCTCTCGATGACGCGCTGTCTTCCCGTGACCAGATCAAGGCGAAATTGAAAAGCATGATTTCCGACGATATCTCAGACTGGGGTATCGTCATGAAAACGGTGGAGATCCAGGATATTAATCCGTCGCCTACCATGCAAAGCGCGATGGAAGAGCAGGCGGCGGCAGAGCGGGCGCGCCGCGCAACCGTGACGCGTGCAGATGGCGAGAAGGAAGCGGCGATTCTGGAGGCTGAGGGTCGGCTGGAAGCATCGCGGCGCGATGCGGAAGCCCAGGTCGTGCTGGCCGCTGCCAGCCAGGAAGCCATCAACAAGGTAACCGAGGCGATCAAGGGCAATGAATTGCCGGCCATGTATCTGTTGGGAGAGCGTTATATTGGCGCGGTCGCGGATATGGCGAGTTCGCAAAACAGCAAACTGGTATTGATTCCTGGCGACCTGCCGGCGGCAATCCGCGGCATTATGGGCTCCTTGCCGAAGTAGCTTTTGCGCCGCTATGGCTCCAGTTCGACACGGCTTCTTGCGAACCGTTGGCGGCCGTATTCAGCGGGTGCTGTTACATTCCGGAGTGTACCAACGAATGAAGCCAGGCATTTGCCTGGCTTCGTCGTGATCTCCCGTATTGCCCGTGGGCGCCACTACACCAGCATGTTATGCAACTCTTCGATATCTTCCTTGGCTTCTTCCAGTATCACCAGACTATCGTCCGGGGATAATTCCTTGAAGGCCAGTTTATGGTACGCGGGGACGTCGGTCAGTTTCGGGCAGTCGCAGCCCAGGCCGCTGCCCATATAGTAGTGGTGGCGGGCGATGGTGACGATATCCGCGGTGTCGACGGCGTCACCGGAATTGCGTTGCCAGTCCTCCCGTGAGCGCACCACCTCGATAAGTTCAGGATCGAATTCCCAGGAGCGCAAGATGATCTCGCCTATTTTCGCAGCATGATTCGCCCGGAGAGTGTGGAATTCCTCTACCAAATCATCTTTCGGCAGGTGGTTGTTTTTTAGCCAGTCCAGCAGGGGCAACGCGCCGATATCCTGCAGGAGTCCTCCAAGCATTGCCCGGTCAGGATCAAAATCTTCGCAACGCTCTGCCAGGATTGCACTGATGGCCCCGATATTAGTGCTCATTTGCCATTGGTTCTGCAACAGGGCATTCAGCGTGGTGTTTTCGGTTTCAAAGAGTGAGCGAACGGTATAGGTGAGGACGATATTTTGCACCGAGTGCTGGCCGAGTCGGCAGATCGCATGTTTCGCGGTTTTTATTGGCATGGGGCCACGGTGCAACGGGCTATTGGCGATTTTGAGGATATATGCGGCCAGCCCCGCCTCAGATTGAATAATCCGGGCAATATTGATGATGTCGTATTGCTCATCCTTGAAAGACGCACGAATTTTCATTACCAGGTCAGGCATTGCAGGAAGGCGAATTTCTTCCTTCTTGATCGCCGCTTCAATCTGCTCGAGAATTTCGTTTTGCTGTGCCTCGTGCTCGGAGTCGTCGACTAGTTCCAGTTTTTCCGCAAACATTGATTTGATCTCACCGTTGGTATTTGTCTGAAAGCGCAAATGCGTACCCTAAGAATAGTACGATTCCAGCAATTTTCATGAAAAAAACCGTTATCGAGCGAGAATTTGCAAGTTGGCGAGAGCGCCCGATTCAGGGGTATCACAGGCGGGGTAGAGGATTACCCGGGGCTCTTATGCAGGCGTCAAAGCTGCCGCGGTACATTTGAGAATAATCAATGAGATCAGACCTCTATCCGACTCCATCGGATTGCGGGCTGTCAGATTTGCGTTACCGCTCTCTGGCGGTGGTTCGGCACACCCCGCATCACACTTTTCAGTACCAGAGCCACGTACCCCGAGTTTAGGTTATGAGCTGCGTGCTTGTGGCGATCTGCGCACCGATCGACTCGCCATCGCACACGCCAATTGGTGAAGGTTGCGGACTACTGCTCAATAAAGTCCTGCAGGAGGAATTCGATCAGCGCTTTCTGGGCGTGCAAACGGTTTTCGGCTTCGTCCCATACCACGCTGCGCGGATCATCCAGCAGGGCCGAACTCACCTCCTCACCGCGGTGAGCGGGCAGGCAATGCATAAATAACGCGTCCGGAGCCGCGAGGTCCATGAGTTTCTGGTTGACCTGGTACCCCGCAAATTGTTGCTCGCGTGTGGCCTGCTCATCTTCCTGGCCCATCGATGCCCAGACATCCGTCACCACCAGCTGGCTTCCGATAACCGCCTGGGCGGGATCCCTGAACAGGGTGACCCGGCCTTTGTTTTCTTCCAGTAATCGTGTCAGGGGCTCGTAGCCTTCCGGGCATGCGATGTG
Organism: uncultured Pseudomonadales bacterium; assembly: GCA_947258895.1. Next base: position 5,690 of record CAMYKE010000086.1, read on the forward strand.
CAGATTGAAGTCCAGTAACTTCGCCGCGTTGATGTAGGAGTTGCACATGTTGTTGCCATCGCCAACCCAGGTAACGGTCTTGCCCCTGATTGCGCCTCGGTGTTCGTGGAATGTCTGCATGTCAGCGAGTAGCTGGCAGGGATGAAATTCATCGGTCAGGGCGTTAATCACGGGCACCCTGGAATATCTGGCGAAGCGCTCAATCTTGCTGTGTTCAAAGGTTCGGATCATAATAATATCGACCATCCGCGACAAGACCCGCGCGCTGTCTTCTATGGGCTCGCCGCGGCCAAGCTGGGTATCGCGTGGTGACAGAAACAGCGCATGGCCGCCCAGTTGCGCCATGCCGGCCTCAAAAGACACGCGTGTCCGGGTTGAGGATTTCTCAAATACCATTGCCATCACGCGCCCCGGCAGGGAGGCGTGGCTAGTGCCGCTCGCTTGCAGATGCTTGAGTTCTATCGCCCGTTGAATCAGCTGCGCAATTTCAGCCTGGCTGAGATCGCTTAGGGAGAGGAAATTCCTGCCACTCATATCGGGCTCCCGGTCCCGCAACCGGGTCAGCCGGGGGCGTGGCTGTGCGCGCCGCTGCTGACCACGGTCATCCCCTGCATAGACCTTGATCAACTTGACAAGGGACCGTACTGCCAGTTCCGCCTCGTCATCCTTGAGGATCAGCGGCGGCAGCAGCCGGATGACATTTTCAGCGGTAACGTTGATTAGCATGCCCTTCGCCATTGCCAGCATCACCAACTCGCTGCAGGGCTCATCCAGTTCGATCCCGAACATCATTCCCGCACCCCGGACTTCCCTGACATAGTTGGCAAACTTCAATTGTTCACGTAACTCGTCCAGCATCCGGCTCCCCAACTCTGCGGCACGCTCGGCGAACCGGTGCTCGACAATGGTGGAAACGGTAGCGATGGCAGCCGCGCAGGCCAGTGGGTTGCCTCCGAAGGTCGAGCCGTGCGAGCCCGGTTTGAATACAGAAGCGGCTCTCCCGCTGCTCAGACAGGCACCGATCGGCACGCCATTGGCCAGGCCTTTTGCTGTGGTCACCACATCCGGCACGATCCCGGTGCGTTGATAGGAAAAAAATGTGCCGGTGCGGCCATTGCCCGACTGTACTTCATCCAGCATTAGCAACCAGTCATGCTCGTCGCAAATCGCCCTGAG
>CAMYKE010000087.1 GCA_947258895.1 uncultured Pseudomonadales bacterium
ATTGGCCCGCACCGCCGGCCTCGACGTCGCGACCGGCATCGTGGTGACGGATCAACTACGCACCTCAAATGCGAGCATCTATGCCATCGGGGAATGCTGCGAGCATCGTGGCCTCACCTATGGCCTGGTGAATCCCGGCTTTGAGCAGGCCGCCGTCGCCGCCCAGGTGATCGCTCGTGGCGAGGCGAGTTATTTGGGCTCGCTGTCAGTCAGTCGCCTGAAGGTAATCGGTGAAAGTGTCTGTAGCATGGGTGAGGTAGCGGACTTGCCGATGCGTCCGCACCAGTCCGAGTTGATCTACCGGGATGACGCGCAAAACCTGTATCGAAAGATCGTGATACTGAAGGGGCGCATTATTGGTGCCGTTGGATTCGGTGAATGGCCAGAGTTGAACCGGGTCCAGGAAGCCTTCCAGTACCGGCGCCCGATCCGCTTCTGGAACCGGCTTCTTTTCCGGATCAGTGGAAGACTCTGGCCACAACGGGACGCCGGCGATATTGGCAAATGGCCGGCCAACGCGATTGTCTGCCAATGCAACGGCATCAGCCAGGGGCAGTTGGCCCAGGTAGTAGCGGCGGGTTGCGGGAGCGCTGCACAGCTCACCGAGCGCACCGGCGCGGGTGGCGTGTGTGGATCCTGTAAACCGCTGCTGGAGCAATTGGTGGGACATCAGGGTCCACGAGCCAGGGAGCGGGGCTGGATTCCGGTGCTGGCGGGCAGTGCCATGGCAGTATTATTGGCCTTGCTGGTGGCGCTGTACCCGGCGGCGCAGGTTGCTGACAGCTTCCAGGCAAACGTCTGGTTTGAGTCTGTCTGGAATGATAAATTCTGGAAGCAGGTAACGGGCTTTACCTTGCTGGGGCTCTCCACTTTGGGGCTGTTGATGTCATTGCGCAAGCGCGCGGGGTTCACCTGGATGGGCAATTTTGCCTGGTGGCGCGTCGTGCATACCATGCTCGGGGTTACCTGTGCCAGCGTCCTGATTCTCCATACCGGCTTCCATCTGGGCAGCAATCTCAATAGATTCCTTATGCTTGATTTCCTCGCGGTCCTGTTGCTTGGGGCGACTGCCGGCTCGGTCGTGGCGCTCAGCCATCGGTTTAGCCCGCACACAGAGAAGACGGTGCGCAAGCTCCTGACCTGGCTGCACATTTTCGTCACCTGGCCCTTCCCGGCTTTGGTCGGGGTACACATCCTGACCGTGTACTACTATTGAGCTGGCAGGAGTCCGGGTTTTGAAAAGACTGGTTTGGTCGCTTTGGCTGGCAGTGACGGTTGGCGTTGGCGGATTCTACGGCTACAAGATTTTGTTCTCCAGCGACAAGCAGGAACTGCTGATCGGCGCTGCGACCCACGGCCACTTCCAGATCGAGATGGCCTGTACCGCGTGCCATACCGAAGCCTTTGGTGGCCAGGAAGCGATCCAGGATGCGTGCCTGGGTTGTCACCAGGGCGAATTGCAGGAAGCGAATGATTCGCACCCGAAAAAGAAATTCAACGATCCGCGCAATGCGGATCGGCTCGCAGTAATCGATGCGCGCTACTGTGTGAGCTGCCATACGGAGCACCAGCCGGAACAAACCCACCCAATGGGGCTGACGTTGCCCAAAGACTATTGCTTTCACTGCCACCAGGACATTGACGAGGATCGGCCAAGCCACCAGGACCTGGCGTTCGACTCCTGTGCCAGCGCCGGCTGCCACAACTACCATGACAACCGGGCGCTGTACGAGGCCTTTCTGGTCGAAAACTCGAGCGGTGAATGGCTGAACCATATTGCCGTGATCGCGGCACCCAATGCCGCCCGGCACAGCGCCAACAAATCGTTACCGTTTAAACAAAAAGGCTTCGCCGACATTGCGGGGCAGCACCCGGATATCAGTGCGGAGTGGGCGGCGAGCAGCCATGCCGGTGCCGGGGTGAACTGCGGCGGCTGTCACACGGATGCAGCGGGCGAATGGCAGGAGAAACCCGCACTGGAACAGTGCCAGGCCTGTCATGAAAATGAAGCGGAGGGCTTCCTGCAGGGCAAGCACGGCATGCGCCTGGTGCAGGACTTGCCGGCGATTACCCCGGGGGAGTCCACCATGATGTTCAAATCTGGTGCTCTGGATGTTCAGCACGGGTGCAACAGTTGCCATGGGGCGCACAGTTTTGATACCGGCCATGCTGCAAAACAGGGCTGCCTGAACTGTCACAACGATGAGCATTCGCTCGCTTTCGACGCATCCCCGCATGGCAAGCTTGCGCGCCAGGCCGAGAGTGGAAAAATAAATGTTTCAGAATCAGTTACTTGTGCAACATGCCATATGCCGCGTAGAGAATTGATGATAAATGGCACGGAACTTGTAGGGGTACACCACAACCAGAATGCGAACTTACGGCCCAATGAAAAGATGATCAGGCCGGTATGCATGCAGTGCCACGGTTTGGCTTTTTCGATCGATGCGCTCGCTGATGAAGGGCTGATCCGGAACAATTTTACAGGCCAGCCGCAGGCACACATACCGTCAATCGAATGGGCCCTGAAGCGTGTTGAGGACGACTGAAGATCTGAGAGGTTAACCGGGAAATGAGGAGCAGTAACATGAAAAAAGCAATCTTGGGTGGCGCGGTACTGGCCGCCTCAATCGGCTTGACCGGGTGTGGCGAACCGGCAGCAACGGGAATCGCACCGAAACTCTATACCGACTCGTTGTTTGCGGTGATGAATGCCGATCGCGCCAACTATACCAAACTGATCGTACAGCGCCTTGGGCCCAATGGCGCGGACGTGATCAAGCCGGCAGAGCACTGGAAGGATCTCGAAAATGGCGCATTGCTGCCAGCCCAGATGTTCCGCGCGGGCGCCGAGCGGGTGGCGGAAATTACCGATGAGTTCAGCTATTCGCTGCAGTCGCTATGGCCCATCAATACCCAGAATGCGCCCAAGACCGGCATCGAAAAAGCTGGTCTTGAGTACATCGCCGCTAATCCGGGCGAGAACTACTACGGTGAAGAAAAACTCGGTGACGTTACCTACTTTACCGCGGTGTACCCTGATGTGGCCGTTTCGGCTGCCTGTACTACTTGTCACAACGGGCACAAGGATTCACCGAAAACCGATTTCGAGATCGGTGAAGTGATGGGAGGTGTTGTGATCCGGGTGCCTTTATAGGGCTCGAACTATCGAGGTTTAATTGCAGGCGCCCTGAGGCGCTGGTTCATTGTAAAAGCGGAGGCTGAAAATGCGTGCAGGGAAAGCATTGATTGTGGCTGGCGGAGTCGTGTTGCTGGTCGCGTGTGCGGAACGCGAACCGCCCGCGCCGAGCGTGGGCGAGCTGGTGTTCAGCAAAACCTGTAAGGCCTGCCATGCGGCCGGGCTGAACGGAGCCCCGATATTCGGCAACCAGAAGATGTGGGCGAAACGCCTGCCGCAGGGTATTCCAACCCTGGTGGAGCACGCCACCAATGGTTTCGGGTTGATGCCGGCAAAAGGTGGTAACACGGCGCTCACAGATGAAGAAATTGCAGCCGCGGTAAATTACATGGTGGATCAGGTACGGTAACTGCAATTATCCCGCGCAACTGTGCCCGTGGGTTACCAACATGATCGACAACCCGTGTGGACGAATTTAAGAGAGGTAAAACCGATGTTTGGCTTGTTTAGAAAGAAAGAGGAATCCCCAATGTCCCTGTTTGAAAAAATTGGTGGCGAAGCGGCAGTTGATGCCGCGGTAGATATCTTTTATCGAAAGGTGCTGGTTGACGACCGTATCAGTGAGTTCTTTGATACGGTCGATATGGAGGGCCAGCATAAAAAGCAGAAGGCGTTTTTGACCATGGCGTTCGGCGGCCCCAATAGCTACACCGGGAAGGATATGCGCGAGGCGCATAAACATATGAGCCTGACGGAAGAGCATTTTAGTGCGGTCGCCGAGAATCTGGTAGGCACCTTGCGGGAACTCTCGGTGCCACAGGAATATATCGATGAAATCGTGACCATCGCGCTCAGCGTCAAGGACGACGTGCTGAACAAATAAGCGGACGTTCGTGATGACAAGAGTGGCCTTCGAGGGTAGTCATTGCGGCGTCGCCGAAGGTGAGTCCGTGCTGGATAGCCTGATTCGCAATGGCTATGACATCCCTAACGGATGTCGGGCCGGTGTTTGCCAGGCCTGCATTATGGTGGCCGACGAGGGAGACATTCCTGCGCCGGCGCAAAAGGGCCTGTCGGCCGCACAAATCGCGCTCAACCAGTTTCTGAGTTGCCAGTGCAAACCGGCCAAGCCGGTTTCCGTGCGACGTGCCTTGCGGACGGGACTCCAGGTGCAGGGCAGGGTCCTGGACAAGCAGTGGCTCAATGACCAGGTGCTGCGGCTGCGTATCCGGGCGAAGCTGGATTACATTCCCGGCCAGTACGTAACCCTGTGGAAGGATGACGTGGTGGCACGCAGCTACTCGCTGGCCAGCAATCCCCTGCAAGATGATTTCCTCGAGGTACATATCAAGCATATCCCCGGCGGTATGTTCAGTTCCTGGGCGGCCCGGGAACTGGAGGAGGGGGACTTGCTCGGGGTACAGGGCCCGCTTGGGGAATGTATCTATACCGCGGATCCCGAACAGCCGTTGCTGCTGGTGGCGATCGGGACCGGCCTTGCGCCGCTGTGCGGAATCCTGCGGGATGCCCTCGCCAAGGGCCATAGTGGCCCCGTCGACCTGGTGCTGGGAGCCGCCGCTGACTCGGGTTTTTACCTGGTCCGGGAACTCCAGCAACTCGCTGCAACCAACGCCAACCTGAATATCCATTTCATTGCCCAGCGTAACGGGGCCGGGTTTGCGATCGAGGGCGACATCTATCAATTCTGCAAACAGGCCTGGCCAGACCTGAAAGGCACCCGGATTTTTCTCTGCGGGGCCGGGTCTTTTGTGCGCAAGATGCGTAAACAGTGTTTCCTCGGCGGCGCCAGCATGGCGGATATCTCCGCCGACGTATTTCTGCCGTTTGGCACCTGATCACTACGCCGTGCGACAACAGTGGCGATGAAACAGGCGGCGCTAGTTGCTGTCCCCGCCTGTCACCCAACCCTGTATTGTTGCGGATTCTGCCGTGCTGCTAGCGCGCGCCCAGCCTGCGTGGCCGGGTGGCAAACCTGGACGGGCCGAAACTGCGTGCCGGTTTCTTGCGTACCGCGCCACTTTTGCCCGGTTTGGGCGGCATCTTGGCGGGGTCCGGAACAAAGCCCTCGATGAGTTCCCGTTCGATGGGGCGCTTCAGCAGGCGTTCGATATCCCCCAGCATCTGGTGGTCCAGGGTGCTGACCAGGGATACCGCACGACCCGTCGAACCGGCGCGACCGGTGCGGCCGATGCGATGCACGTAATCCTCGGCGATCGTAGGCAGGTCATAATTCACCACGTGCGGCAGTTGGTCGATGTCGAGGCCACGGGCCGCGATATCCGTCGCGACCAGCACCTGGTGCCTGCCGCTCTTGAAGTCCGCCAGCGCGCGGGTGCGTTGCCCCTGGCTCTTGTCGCCATGAATGGCTTCCGCCTTGATGCCGTCCAGCTTGAGCTGCTTGGTGAGGCGGTCGGCGCCACGCTTGGTGCGCACGAACACCAGTACCTGGTACCAGTTTTCGCTGGTAATCAAATGGGAAAGCAGCGCCCGCTTTTGCTGGGCATCAACCGGATGTATCACGTGGGTGACCAGCTCGGTGATGGCATTTTCCCGTGCCACCTCGATGGTGACCGGATCGCGTAACAGGTCGTTGGCCAGCCGCTTGATATCGGGCGGGAAGGTGGCGGAAAACATCAGGTTCTGTTTCTGTTTGGGCATGAGTCGCAGGATCTTCTGGATATCGCGAATAAAGCCCATATCCAACATGCGGTCGGCTTCATCCAGCACCAAAATTTCGACTTTGGAGAGGTCGATGGTTTTTTGCTGGACATGATCGAGCAGCCGACCGGGCGTCGCCACGACGATGTCCACGCCCGCGCGCAGCTTGTTGATCTGGGGGTTGATGCCAATGCCGCCATAGACGACCGCGGCCTTGAAGGGTGCGTGTTTGGAATAGATCTTGACGCTTTCGAATACCTGTTGGCAAAGCTCCCGCGTCGGCACCAGTACCAGGGCGCGAACCCAGGGCTTGGCGAATTGCGGGAGGAAGCGCAGATACTCGCGCGCCGCCCACTCGGCATCGGCGCCTTCGGGCAGCGGCAGGCGCTGGACCGAGCGGGCTCGGCGGTCTTCGCGCAGGCGC
>CAMYKE010000088.1 GCA_947258895.1 uncultured Pseudomonadales bacterium
AGAACTGTTCCATACCTATTCGTGCTTTGCACGGGGACTGGACATGCTCAACGGGGCGTATCACTACATGGACCTGGTACCAAAAGGCCGCGATGAAGATGGCCTGCCTTCCACCATGGCGTGGTTGCGTCGCCACGACCAGTACGAGGATTGACACATATCTATCCCTCGCGGCCCGGCCCTGCCGCGACGGCAACCGGACCCGATGGTATTTTGACCCCGGTATGTGAGACCCGGCATAGTCACCCGGCCCCGCAAACGGTAGCTGGCCGAACCTTTACGCTGCCGGGGCGCGACCCGCGGATGAAAGCGCGTGTTGCACCGTGATTTCAAACCGCGAACCCCTGCCCCGTAAGGCACCCGGCGTGCTCGAATGCCTCCGCTAAAACAAGCCATCACGTGGCGTCCCTCCCGAGCCTGGCTTCATTGCGCTGCCGCTTCCTCAGTCAGCAGAGAACCGAGGGCAGGAAAGCGCCATCGGGCTCATTGTACAAACCCAGGCTCATCAGCGTCATCGGCTGGACGACCCGCAAGCCGTTGTCGAGGCACCAGCGCAGCAGGTCGGTGTTGCGCGTGGGCAGCAAAAAGCCGGGGCCGGCGAATTCGGTTGCCGCACCGATCAGGGCCTTGAGATCTTGGTCGCTTTCGCAAACGCTATGACCCAGGAAACCCACCGCGGTCGTATAGCCGCTGATGCGCCCGTTGTGCTCCACGACGCTTGCCGTGCTATGGTCGATTGCGTCCCGCAATTCCGCACCCCGGTGGTAACCGTGCACCTGCTGGCAAAGCCGATTGCATGCCTCGATATCCTGCTTCGTCGCCGGGCGGACGCTATAGCCAGGCATTGTCAGACCCAGGGGTGAGCCCTGCATGGCGGACAAGGGTTCGCGCGCATCGAATCCGAGCTTGGCATACAGCGACAGCGAGCGGTTATGGTAGGCCGCCTGCACCAGGCGAACACCGGCACAGCGCTGCGCTCGGGCGCGCTCCAGGACCGCGTCCATCAACTGCCTGCCCAGTGTGTGATTCTGCACATCGGGATCGACGGTGATCGGGCCCACAGCGGCTATGGCATCCATTTCCCAGAGAAAGTTACTGCCCACCACCCGGCCATCCTGCTCGGCAACCACGCTATAAATCCGGTCGTGGCTGAACAGCATTTCCATGAGCCCTATTGCCACCTCCGGAGAGGGGAAATCCGGGGGAAACGCATGGGCTTCGGCGATCGTCTTGAAGGCCTCATAAGCGATGGTGCCACAAGCCGTGCTGTCCTCAACCCGGCCGGGCCGTACTATCGCCTGCGCGGGCTGCCACGGTAAGTCCGCAATTTCTGCAACATTATTCTGGATCATTGTTGTTCTCCTTTAACGGCGCCGCCCGGCACATTACGGCAGGCCACAACGCCAACACCCCGGGTAACCGGGGTAACGCATCAACAGGTTTGTGAAGGAATGAGCGCTATGGCTGGGGAAGCGGGATTTCGCATTTCTCGGGGGGAGTCAGCCACAACACCGCGCTCTCACAGGCACCGCAACCATCCGTATAAATCAGACTTCACGCAGCAAAAATATCACTTTTAACGGAATTCACAAGAGTCGCCCCGGAGAATAATTTCGCATAATGCGTGAGGCGCATTAGATTGAAAACGCCTAATCTGGTGAGAGCGTATCGCCCCGTATATTCAGGGTCAGCACCAAAGTGACAAGGGCGGATCTGCGGTGGTACAGCGCAGGATATCCGAGCGTGAAATAATGCCGACGATGCGCCCGGATTCTTCCACCACGGGCAGCGCATCAAGGTTCTTCTCCACCAGCAAATTGGTAATGCGCCTGATATCGGTGACCGGGTCGACTCAATACACCCGTGCATCACCGGGCAAGAATCCATCGGCGACACGTTGGGTTTGCTGCTCCACCGGCAGGTCGGAACTGATGATGAACTCGTACAACTGTCGCCTGGACAAGGAACCGAGAAGCTGGCTCCGGCTATCCACAATGGGGAAGACCTGGTAGGTGAACCGGTTAAACTGCGCCAGCGCCTGCTGTATTGACCATTCACCGGACAAATACCTGCACCGTCGAGCTCATAATTTGATAAGCATGGTACACGGGTTCACGCTGGTTTTGATCGGCGAGCAGAGACCGCTACTGCGCTGCGGCCTGTGCTGAAACGGTATAGTGACTGGAATCCTTTTCGATGACCGAGTGGAAGTCCGGTTCCGGATGGTCGACACGCCGCGTCGAGTCCGCAGGAGCGGTTTTCTCAACGCGGCGTAGCCGTCCCGGAACACCCTGCCAGCGGGCGTGTAAATCGCGAACACGTCGGGCTACTCGGACTGCGCAAAACCCAGTAAATGCAGCAGGCTGGAAAATAGATTGTATATGGACACAAACAGCGTCACTGTAGCCATCACGTAGTTGGTTTCACCGCCTCGCACGATCTGGTTGGTTTCATAGAGAATCATGCCCGACATTAGTATGACGAACACGGCCGAAACCGCGAGGGCCAGGCCGGGAAGGTTGAATACCAGCGCGCCAATACCCGCCAGAAACGCGACGATGACGCCGCTAAACAACGATGGGGCAAGCCAGCTGAAATCGCGTTTCGGGGAGATTGCGAAAGTTGACAGGCCGAGAAAAATCACACCGGTGCCAATAAACGCCTGCATGACAACCACGGGTGCCAGCGACCAGTAGGCACTGATAATCGGCCCCAGCGTGTAGCCCATGAAACCGGTCAGGGCGAATACCCAATAAATCCCTGTCGTGCTATTACGGTACTTGCTGGTCAGGAACAACAGGCCAAAATAGCCAGCCAGGGTTAGCACCAGTCCGGGATGCGGTAACCCAAGCGCGGCGCTTAGCGCTGCGGTCAACCCGCTAAAGAGGAGCGTCGCCGACAGCAACAACCAGGTATTTCTCAATACTCGATGCTGTTGCACTACGGCGGCTTTGTCCGAATGGGAAACGTTATCCTGTGAAATGTTCCCGGGTGAAGCACTGTTGTTCATGATATCCATGGTGTTACCTCCATCGATCGGATTTCTGACCGGGCGATCAGGCCCGCTTTGATGACAATGAAGAGTGTTGATTGGCCCTGGAGTCTGCAGCAAGGCGCTTGAGTGCCAATTTTCGTTGTAGGGCAGCGTGCCTGCGATTTACCTGCCGCGCGGGGCTTCGGCTGGCCCGCGCGATGCCGCCATCAATCTCCAGGCGCACGTCCGCCTGCTTTGCGGAGACCTCGATGCCGGGAAGCCCATGGGCTTTGGCTTCCACCAGGCATTGTTTGTCGAAGCCACCACCAGGGTCGTTCGGATCGCTGAACTTGCCGTCTGCACCGCGAACCACATGTCCGATGCGGGCAAAAGCAGCAGCCAGGCGAACGTCTATGTGACCGATAACCGTGCTCTGGTCACCTGGATTCCGAGCATTACTCGTCTTTTTCATGATCAATCCTCATACATCCGTTAGCATGACGATAAGCCTGAGTCCGTCGCTCATTGGTGCGAAGGGCGACTGGCCGGTTGAAACAAAAATTTCACTTAAGGAACCTTCCATTTATTCAATACTGCTGTGTGATTGCGAGCACGCTTTGCCGTTTATCGCGAGCGAAGCGCGGCAGGAAGCAATCTGGCATTGTGAAGCTCAAGAGCTGGAGATGTCTCCGGCGCTGCGCTCCTCGCAATGATCAATGAAACAGTGGTCCCTTAACTTGTGGCCGTATCGCTTACGGCCTCCGCCTGGCAGGTGCCATCGTGATCCAGACTGCTGTTCACCGAATCGACGAGCTCCCGCAGTTGCTGGCCCCGGTATCCCAGGTCGTCGGCAAACTGCGTGATCCGGGTGATCCGCTCATCCTGCTGCAAACCACACGTACTTTCGGCGGCCATGCGATGTAGCCGTTCCATGTAACCGCCGGCGCGGGTAGCGATCGCCCTTTGCATAAGGCCGGAATTGACAGCGGAGCTGTCGAGCGACTGGTCCCGGTGCTGGGCATTGGCATCACTCGGAGCGGCAAGCAGGTCTTGCACGTAGCCACGGATATATTCGAGACAGTCCTTGCCGTTTTGCACAACGGCTTCGCCTTGCAGCAACCCCTGGCAGGCGCTAAACGATGCCTCGTCAGGAAGGGGTTCGGCCGAAGCTGCCGATGTCGATGTCCATGCCACCAGGGGAAGGGTCAAAAGCAGGGATTTAAGCGGTAGCCATTTCATGGGTATTCTCCTTAACAGGTTGTGGTGCGGGGGATCGGGAAAGAATGTATGAACCAAGTAGCGCAGACAGGAGGGAGCCGCCCAGTACGCCAATTTTCACACTATTGAGATAAGCAGGATCGAGTTGCTCAAAAGCCAGCGAGCCAATGAAAAGGCTCATCGTGAAGCCAATTCCGCACAGCACCGCGACGCCATACATCTGTTGCCAGCTAGTACCCTCCGGCAGCTTCGCCAGGCCGATCTTGACGGTAATCCAGCATGTGCCGAAGATACCCAGTTGATTGCCGAGGAACAGCGCAAGCATGATCCCCAGGGTGATGGGATTGAGTACATCCGCGACGCCGATGCCGACCAGGCTGACGCCCGCGTTGCTAAATGCGAACAGCGGCAGGATGAAAAACGCAACCCAGGGCTGCAGGCCATGCTCGATTTCCTTGAGCATCGAATTACCTTGCTCATTGTTGACGTTAAGCGGAATGAACAGGGCGACGGCAAATCCCGCCAGTGTCGCGTGCACACCCGACTTCAGGACGGCGGTCCAGATGACCAGGCCGATCAAAAAATAAATCGCCTGGTAGCGGACCTTGAAGCGGTTCAGCAGGAATAGTGCAGCGAGGCCAAGACCGGCAATTGCCAATGAACCCGTTGACAGATCCTGGGAATAAAACAGCGCGATAATGATGATGGCCGCGATGTCATCAAAGATGGCTACTGACAGGAGAAACAGTTTCAGGCTGAGTGGCAAGCGTTTGCCAAACAGGCTGAACACGCCGAGGGCAAAGGCGATATCAGTAGCCGCAGGTATCGCCCATCCCTGGGCAGCGATCGGGTCACTGGCGTTGAACAGGAGATAGATGGTTGCGGGTGTCGCAATTCCCGCTAACGCAGCAATACCCGGCAACACAACCTGGTCGGGTGACGACAAGTGGCCGTCAACCAGTTCGCGCTTGACCTCCAGGCCAATCAGGAAAAAAAACAAGGCCATCAAGCCGTCGTTAATCCACAATAGCAACGGCTTGTTTATCGAAAAGCTGCCAATTTCAATGCTGAGGGGCAATGCAAGGAAGGCCGCATACGGCCCCGAGAGAGGGGAATTTGCCACCACAATGGCAAGCAAGGCGGCAATCACTAGCAATAAACCGCCTGCTGAATCATGTTGTACCATTTCTCGAAAAACTTTCGCCATTGTCGTTTGCTGTGCTCGGGCAATTGAATGTTTTCAGGATGACGTACTTTGTAGCTTCAATTCATTGTCAATAAAAGTCGAACTTAATTGTTATAATCATCGAATAATACGTATTAGAATGCCGGCAAGGGAAGATTCCCGGCACACGGACTTGAAAGATTGCAATGAATAGCAACTCTGGAGTAACAGGATGATTCCGCAACTCAATTACAACCACCTGCGTTATTTTTACACGATTGCCCGCGAAGGCAGCATCGTGAAAGCCGCCGAGGTCCTGCACCTTTCACCACAGACCATAAGCGGCCAACTAACTGTTTTTGAGCAGTATCTCGGCATGAGCCTGTTCGATCGCAAAGGCAAGCGGCTGGTTATCAATGAGGCAGGCAAGCTGGTCTTTAGCTATGCGGATGACATTTTTGCGCTGGGTGCGGAACTGCAGAACACCCTTGCCTCACAGAGTCCCGGCCAGCAGTTTGTATTCATTGTCGGCGTGGTTGATGTCATTCCCAAAATACTGGCGGCCAATATACTGGAGAAAAGCTTTGAGTTGCCGGAGCCGATCAAACTGGTGTGCCGGGAGGGTGATTTTGACGCGCTACTGGCTGAGCTGGCAGTGAACAAAATTGATCTGATAATCTCGGATCATGCCCTGGCTCCGGGCCTCCCGATAAAAGCCTTTAGTCACTTGCTTGGTGAGAGCGGGCTCAGCTTTTATGCCGAAAAATCCGCCGCGCAGCGATTAAAAAAGGACTTCCCGCAATCGTTGGACCAGTACCCGTTCCTGATCTGCGGGGACAAATCGAGCCAGAAAATCAACCTGCAATCCTGGTTCGAACAGGAACA
>CAMYKE010000089.1 GCA_947258895.1 uncultured Pseudomonadales bacterium
CCTGCTTGAAACGCTCATATTCCTGCAGCCGACGAATCAGTTCGGTACGCGGATCACCTTCATCGTCTTCCGTATTCTCATGGCGCGGCAGCAGCGTGCGCGATTTGATCTCGGCCAGCAGTGCCGCCATCACCAGGTACTCCGCTGCCAGCTCCAGTTGCATGGACTCCATCAGATCGATGTATTCCATATACTGATGCGTAATCGCCGAGACGTTTATGTTGAGGACGTCGAGATTTTGGCGCTTGATGAGGTACAGCAGCAGATCCAGGGGGCCTTCGAAGGCTTCCAGGAACACTTCGAGCGCATCCGGTGGAATATACAAATCCTGCGGAATTTTCGTGTACGGCTGCCCCGAGACAACCGCAAATGGCATTTCCTGCTGTCCGGGATCCATGACCTCGGGGGCGATCACAGCGACGGCTGCTTCAGGGGGCGAGATTTCTTCCAATTCGGTCATAGTAGTGGCCTTGCCGCCGGCACCCGGGTCATGCGGCTACGGGTCCAAAACGACGGGTGAGAATAAGGCAGACTGCCTGCCGCCACCGGGTTTCCGCCGGACCGGCATCGGCCAGCCGCGGCGCTCTCCGGTACACGGGTCTTATTCACCGACCCTCCGATCACCGGTATTGTAGGCCCATCGCCGCACGAACGCTATCGAGCGTGAGCCGTGCGGCATCACGCGCCGCCTCACAGCCCTCCGCGATCAGTCCGCGCACGGTATCCGGGTTGTCCTCATACTGGCGGGCGCGCTCGCGCATCGGGGCTAGCTCGGCAACAATTGCATCGCTAACCGGCTTCTTGCAGTCAAGGCAACCGATGCCGGCGCTGCGACAGCCTTCCTGAACCCACTTCTGCGTAGCGCCATCCGAATACACCTCGTGCAATTGCCATACCGGGCAATTATCCGGATTACCCGGATCGGAACGCCGCACCCGCGCGGGATCAGTCATCATGGTGCGAATCTTGCGATCAATCTCGGCAGGCTCCTCCCGCAATGAAATAGTGTTGTTATAGGATTTGGACATCTTCTGCCCGTCCAGCCCCGGCATTTTGGATTCCGGTGTCAATAACGCCTGCGGTTCGGTAAGAATCACCTTGCCACCGCCCTCGATAAAGCCGATCAGGCGTTCCCGGTCGCTTAGCGAAATATTCTGTTGCTCATTAACCAGCGCACGGGCGCGCTCCAATGCTTCGAGATCGCCATGTTCCTGAAACAGGCCCTTCAGTTGCCGGTATGCTTTACCGGCCTTCTTCCCCATCTTGCGGATGGCGGCCTCGGCCTGCGCTTCGTAGCCCGGGTCCTTGCCGTACAGGTGATTGAAACGCCGAGCGATTTCCCGGGTCAGCTCAACGTGGGACACCTGATCCGCGCCAACCGGCACCTGGCCCGCGTTATACGCGAGGATGTCGGCACTTTGTAGCAGCGGATACCCCAGGAAGCCATAGGTCGCGAGATCCTTTTCCTTCAGGCGTTCCTGCTGGTCCTTATAACTCGGAACACGTTCCAGCCAACTGAGCGGCGTAATCATCGCCAGCAACAGATTTAACTCCGCGTGTTCCTGCACCCGCGACTGAATGAACAGCTTTGCCGACCCCGGGTTAACCCCCGCAGCTAACCAGTCGACAACCATCTCCCAGACGTTTTGCTCGATGATATGGGGATCGTCATAATGGGTCGTGAGGGCGTGCCAGTCAGCGACGAAAAAAAAGCAGTCATATTCGTGCTGCAACCGCACCCAGTTTTTCAGCACGCCATGATAGTGGCCAAGATGCAATCGGCCGGTCGGGCGCATACCGGACAATATTCGCCGCTCAGAATCTGGAACTGCCAAGCATTTCTCCTGCTAATCAATCCGCCCGGTGGCGGATAAAGCCGCGCATTATAGCGGGTTTTTCGGGTAAATTAATCAGGAGCCCGTCGATTATTGCCCCAATACCCCAACCTGAGGCGCTGCTGCTCGCTGCGAGTCGGGAGGCGCCGCCAATCCGTGCCGGAACGGCAGCGCTGCCAATTCATCAAAACAGGGCTGCGACCTGCATTACACCCGGAAGGGCTCGGGGTCACCCAGCCCAATGCGCACCACTTGCGGCACGTCGTTCACCAGGCTTACTACCGTGCTCGCTTCCATGCTGCCGAAGCCCCCGTCAATAATCAGGTCCACCTGGTGTTCCAGCAGTGGCCGGATATCATAGGGATCAGTCAGCGGGTACTCTTCCCCGGGCATCATCAGTGTGGTACTCATCAGCGGCGCGCCGAGGGCCTCCAGCAACGCCTGCATAATCGGGTGTTCGGGTATGCGCAGCCCGATGGCGCGACGTTTGGGGTGTAACAGCCGTCGTGGCACCTCGCCACTGGCGCGCAGGATAAAGGTATACGGACCGGGTGTATTCGCCTTCAACAGGCGATAGGTGGCATTATCGACCCTGGCATAGGTTGCCAGTTCCGACAGGTCACGACATACCAGGGTGAAATTATGTTTGTCGTCAAGCCGGCGAATCCGCCGGATCCTGTCGACGGCAGCCTTATCGCCCAAGTGGCAACCGAGCGCATAGGCAGTATCCGTGGGGTAAACAATCACCCCACCGTCCCTGACGATCTCCGCCGCATGGCGGATCAACCTGTCCTGGGGGTTGTCTGGATGAATCTGGAAGAACTGGCTCATAGCGCTGGCAAACCGGTAGTAAATCTGGGGCGCAATCTACCCATTTAGCGGCGTGAACGCAATAGCGCACACTGGCGAGAGTTCCGATTCTGCGATTAGTCGCGTACGAGCACGTTGTCAGAACAGCAGCTCGGTGACAGGGGCACAGGACCCCGGCAACGCAGACATCCTCCCCAGGTCGCTCCAGGCGGACGGCGGGCCATGGAAGTCGCTCCCACAAGATGCATGAAAATCAAAGCCCTTACATAGCGCGGCCAGATGCCTGGTCTTGTCCGGGTTCTGCATGCCCGACACCACCTCCAGCGCCAGACCGCCGGCTGACTTGAACTCCGTGAGCAGCGCGCGTAGCCGGGCGTTGCTCATCTTGTACTTATCCGGATGAGCCAGCACCGCCACCCCGGCAGCCGCGGTAATCCAGTTCACAACCTGCTGCAGTTGCGGCCAGCAGCATTTCACGTCGCCGGGCTTACCGGCTCCGAGGTATTTTCTAAAGGCATCCGCTTTACTGGCTGAGAAGCCCGTGTCAACCATGTACCGGGCGAAGTGCGGTCTGCCGATTTGCGCATTTCCGGCAATGGCCCTGGCACCCTCGTAGGCGCCCTCGCAGCGCCGCTTCGCCAGCCTCTCGCCAATAGTCCGGGCACGGACTTCGCGCGCCGCACCCTGCCTGGCCAGCGCTTGCCGAAGCACGGTGCTGGTAGTGTCAATCCCGAGGCCTACGACATGGATCGTCGTACCCCGCCATACCGCGGATAGTTCGAGCCCGGAGACCAGTTCGATGCCTGCGGCACTCGCCAGTGGCTGCGCTTCGATACTGCCTTCCAGGGTGTCATGGTCTGTAATAGCGAGCAATTGCACATCATTTTGCTGCGCCCGCGCGAGCAGATCCGGGACTGATAACAGCCCGTCGGAGGCGGTCGTGTGGCAGTGCAGGTCCATTTTCATAAAATTTATCGAAAAATATACGCCACCGAACTCGCGCGCATGGCTATAATACTGGCTTTTTGCCGGTCCGGGGGCTCTGTGCCCGGCCGACCGGTGAGCGAACCCCATACTACTGGCCCTCAACTCAGAAATACAGATTGATGAAAAAACTGCTTTTTGATTTCTTCCCCATAGCCATTTTTTTTGCGGCCTATAAATATACCGACGACATCGTGATGGCCACTGCATACCTGATACCCGCCACGTTGTTCCAGGTCGTGTACGCCTACTGGAAAACCCGCAAGGTAGAGAAGATGTACATCGTAACCCTGGTGCTGGTGGTATTGCTCGGTGGCGCGACCCTGGTGCTACAGGACAAGACCTTTATCCAGTGGAAGCCCAGCGTGGTTAACTGGTTGTTCGCCGTGGCATTTATTGGCAGCGAATTTATCGGCGACAAAAACCTGCTTGAGCGGATGATGGGCGGCCAGATAGAATTACCCAAATTAATCTGGCGCCGCCTGAATTACATGTGGTCGAGCTTCTTCATATTTATCGGCGTGCTAAATGTTTACGTCGCATTCAGCGGCCATTACAGCGAAGAAACATGGGTTAACTTCAAATTGTTCGGCATGCTTGGCTTAACGTTTGTATTTATCATCCTGCAGGGACTTTACCTGGCACGCCATGTCAGTGCGCCGCAGGATAACGACACCGACCAGCAACCCGACTGATTCCATGATCTGCCACCGGAAATAGCATATGCTCTATGCCATCATCAGCGAGGATGTCGCCGACAGCCTGGAACTCCGCAAGGCGGCGCGCCCGCGGCACTTGCACCGGCTCACTGCCCTGCTCGATGCGGGGCGACTGGTCCTGGCAGGTCCGCACCCGGCGATCGATGCCGTTGACCCGGGCGCCGCGGGCTTCACCGGTAGCCTCATCGTTGCAGAATTCCCGTCCCTGGCGGACGCCAGAGCCTGGGCAGATACGGACCCCTACAATGCCGCGGGTGTCTACCAGCGATTCACCGTCAAACCCTTCAAACATCTACTACCGTAACTTATGAGATTCAGGAAGAAAATTGTGCCACACATCATCACTTTCATTCTGGCGACCCTGGTGTCGTTTTCGGCGCTAGCGGAAACGGTCTATGTGACGGACCGGTTAAGTGCCTACCTGCGGCCGGAACAACGTTCCAGCTCCGGCATCATCACACCGATCCCCAGCGGTACCCCGCTGGAACTGGTTAGAAGTAATCCTGACACGAAGTATTCTCGAGTGATCACCCCGAAGGGCAAGGAGGGCTGGATTCTGACCCGCCACCTGAGCAGCAAGCCGATTGCCAGGGAGGTGTTGCAGAAAGTCCAGGCCGAATTGCTCGATTTTCGCGCGCAAAACGAGTTGCTCAAGGAACTGAATGAGAAATATGAAGGCGAACTCAAATACCTGAAGGAAATATCCGGGAATACCATCGCTATAAACCAGCGCAACCAGCAACTGACTGAAGAAAATCAGAACTTGCAGAACCAGGTGGATATTTACGCCCTGGAGAACGAACGCCTGAAGGACGAATCCAAACAGGACTTTTTCCTGTATGGCGCTGCTACGATCGTGCTGGGTTTGATCCTGGGGCTGGTTATTCCGTCCTTTAAGCCGAAACGCAAAGATACAGGTTGGGTGTAAGTTATGGCTATCTCTCGATTCTTTCGCGCTGTTTGCTCCGGCCTGCTGCTGGCCAGTATTCTGGTAACGTCAATGCATGCCGCCGGCGCCGCCAACCCTCGCGTAGTTCTCGATACCAGCATGGGTGAGGTCGTAGTAGAACTGTTCCCCGAAGACGCCCCGGTGACGGTAGCCAATTTTCTCGAATACGTCGATGCGGGTTTTTACGACGAAACGATCTTTCACCGCGTCAAGCCCTGGTTCGTGGTTCAGGGCGGAGGGGTCAGCACCTTCTATAACCGCAAGCCGACCCGCGATACCATCGTCAACGAATCCGACAATGGCCTGCGCAACCAGCGGGGCACCGTTGCCATGGCGCGCTATGCCGACCCCGATAGCGCCGCCTCGCAATTTTACTTCAATGTCGAGGACAACGACGGTCTTGATCCATCCGCAAATAAGGCGGGTTACACGGTATTTGGCAAAGTGATTCGCGGTATGGAAGTAATCGATGCGATCAGCGAACTGGAGACCCATGCTGCCCACGGCTTTGCAAATCTCCCGGTTGAACAGGTGGTGGTCAAATCCGTGCGACGGCTCAAGTAACCAGCCAGCCCGACCGAGCGACTATTTCTGGATCAACTCGATTGCGTAGCCATCGGGATCCCTGACGAGGGCTCGGGGGAAGCCGTGAAGATCGTGGTGGTGAAGAAGGATCCCGGATTGACGGAAGAGTCGTTGATCGCCTACTGCCGGGAACATCTCACCAACTACAAGCGGCCGCGCCATGTGGCCTTCGTGACCGATCTGCCCAAGAGCAACGTCGGCAAGATCCTCCGTCGTGAGTTGCGCGACCGTTACGGGGAGACAGCCTGAGGAAGCGGCGCCATCAGGTGGGGCTGCGGGTGGGCATCGTGTCCGACACCCACGGCGCGCTCGATGAACGGG
>CAMYKE010000090.1 GCA_947258895.1 uncultured Pseudomonadales bacterium
GACCACAGGGGCCGGAGTCGAAAACTCGTCCTTGTCCGCTGCGGCGGATTGCACTCCGTCCCCGCAACGCTCGTTATTGGCCATTACCGCGGCGACGGGGCAATTCCGTAGCGGGAACGGTATCTCTCTATGCGCTGCAGCAACCGGGCATTGGCCGCATCGAGGACGAGGTACTCGATCAGGTGCTCCACGGTAATTATACTGACTACCGGGCCACCGAACACCTTCTCTACTTCCTGGATCGCCGAAACCGCGCCGGCACCGCGCTCCTGCCGGTCCAGCGCAATCACCACCCCGGCCAGTTGCGCTTGCTGCGCGGTGATGATCTGCATTGCTTCCCGAATCGCCGTACCGGCCGTAATTACATCATCGATAATCAATATGCGGCCGGCCATGGGCGCGCCGACCAACTGGCCACCCTCCCCGTGATCCTTGACTTCCTTGCGGTTAAATACATAGGGTACGTCCCTTTGATGGTGGTCAGCCAGGGCGATTGCCGTTGCGGTTGCAAGGGGAATACCCTTGTAGGCCGGTCCGAAAAGTACGTCGAATTCAAGCTGCTCAGCCTCGATCGCCGCGGCATAAAAACGTCCCAACTGCGCCAGGGCAAACCCGGTGTTGAACAGTCCGGCATTAAAAAAATACGGACTGGTCCGCCCCGACTTCAATTTGAAGTCGCCAAACCTCAATACATCATGGGCGATTGCAAACTCGATGAATTGTTTCTGATAGTCGCGCATTTAGCGCACTCGGACAAGGGTGCAGCCAGCGCCTGGCCGCGCCTGGCGACGCACGCCGCGACGCCGGTTAAATCCGGATTTATCATATACGCACAATAGTCGTCTCATTGCGCCAGGACCCGGCGCTGCAGTTCCGCCAACTCGGCGGCGCCCTGCTCGGCCAGCCTCAACATTGCATCCAGTTCACTGCGCGCGAAGGTTTTCCCCTCCGCAGTACCCTGCACTTCAATGAATCCCCCCTGGTCGGTCATGATTACGTTCATATCGGTCTCGGCGGAGGAGTCCTCGTCGTAATCGAGATCGAGCACCGGCTCGCCCTGGTAGATACCCACGGAAACTGCCGCGACCAACGATAGCATTGGATCCGTGGTTAGCTTTTTACGTCGCTGCAGCGTCCGCAACGCGTCGATCAGCGCTACGCATCCCCCGGTGATCGCCGCGGTGCGGGTGCCACCATCCGCCTGGATTACATCACAATCGATTACGACCGTATTCTCACCCAGCCGCTTGAGATCAATCCCTGCCCGCAAGGAGCGCCCGATCAGGCGCTGTATTTCGATCGTGCGACCACCCTGTTTGCCACGTGCGGCCTCGCGACCCATGCGCGATCCGGTCGAACGCGGCAACATACCATATTCTGCCGTCAGCCAGCCCCTGCCGCTCCCTTTCAGAAACCCGGGCACCCCCGCATCGATGGTCGCCGTGCATATTACTTTGGTATCCCCGAACTCTACCAACACTGAACCTTCAGCATGCTTGGTATAGTTCCTGGTAAGCTGGACTTCGCGCATCTGGCCGGCTGCTCTGCCGCTTGGTCGAATCATCGGGTTTCCGTATCAGGTGGTCGATAAAGTGCAGCATTATAGCGTTAGTTGCCTGTATAATGCTGCAGCAATTTGCGCTGGTTGCCAGTACTGCGCCTGGAAAGGGGCTAACCATCCCCTGCACGCTGAGTCTTGTTGCAAAACAACGCAGCAACGCCGCATCCGCCATTTTCAAGTGCACGGAATACTGGTGCAGCAGGCAACTATCCGACTTATTTTTGCAAACAGGCAGGACCTATGATTTCGAGCATGACGGCTTTTGCTCGCCGTGAACTGCAAACCGGCTGGGGATCCCTCGTATGGGAAATCCGCTCCGTAAACCATCGCTATCTCGAACTGCAATTCCGTTTGCCGGAAAATCTCCGTGACCTGGAGCCGTTGCTCCGCGAGCAGCTGCGTAAAGGCCTGAAACGCGGCAAGGTCGAATGCAGCCTTTACTTCCGCAATGGCGGCGAGCACAGCGTTGGCTTTAGCCTCAATCACGATCTCGTCGCCAGTTTGCAGCAGACCCTGCAGGACGTTGCTGCGCAGATTCCCGGGGCCGCTCCCGCCAACGCCCTTGAAATTCTGCGCTGGCCTGGCGTCCTCGAGACCGCGGAGCTGGACTACGACAGCATCAAGGCATCGGCGCTGACGCTGTTTGGAGAAGCATTGGGCCAGCTTACCCAAATGCGCAACCAGGAGGGCACGTCGCTGGGCACGCTGATCGAGCAACGCCTCAGCGCCGTGCAGGAGATTACCCGGCAATTCCGTGGCAAACTGCCGGCCATCTTGGCGCAGCACGAAGCACGCTTTCGCAGCAAGCTCGAGGATACTAAAATCGAGTTTGAACCGGGGCGGCTCGAACAGGAACTGGTGCTGGCGTTACAGAAAGCAGACGTCGATGAGGAACTGGATCGCCTGGAAACCCATGTCGGGGAAGTAACCCGAACGCTGGCGAGCGGTGCCGCAATTGGCAGGCGCCTCGACTTCCTGATGCAGGAGCTAAACCGGGAAGCGAACACGCTGTCGTCCAAGGCCATCGACACCGATGCAACGCAGGCGGCCGTGGAACTCAAGGTGTTGATCGAGCAAATGCGCGAACAAATCCAGAACATTGAATAACGATGGAGTACTAATCTAGCGATGGCTTTTCGAGGATCTCTTTTTATCATTTCAGCGGCCTCCGGCGCCGGCAAGACGAGCCTGTTGGACGCGCTGGTGAGTTCCGTGCCCAATATCGAGGTGTCGGTCTCGCACACAACACGCGCCCGGCGGGCCGGCGAACAGGACGGCGTGCATTACCATTTCGTAACACCAGCCAAGTTTGAGGAGATGCTGGAGAACGGGGTCTTCCTGGAACAGGCTAACGTGTTTGGCAATATGTATGGCACCTCGCAGCAATGGGTCGAGGATAAACTGGCGAGCGGCGCCGACATCCTGCTGGAAATCGACTGGCAGGGCGCGCAGCAGGTGCGTAAACTGCTGCCGGATAGTGTTGGAATCTTTATCCTCCCGCCCTCCAGGGAGGCGTTGCGCCAGCGCCTGGTGGGCCGTGGCCAGGATGACCCAAACATTATTGCGGCGCGGATGGAGAAAGCGACCAATGAAATGTCCCATTATTGCGAATTCGACTACGTGGTGATCAACGATGATTTCCAGGAAGCGGTGCAGGACCTGACCGCAATCATTCGCGCGCAGCGCCTGCAGCAAGCGCCCCGGCGACCGGAAGTGCAAAAATTGATTACCGAGCTCTTGTCATAAGGCCCTGTTGTTCAGTAGAATTGCCGGCCCTGTCCCTTGCATGGAGCAGGCCCTCAGTAAATGCTCAAAATCGAGAACCCAAAATGGCACGAATTACCGTAGAAGATTGTCTGGATCACGTCGATAACCGCTTCGAGCTCGTCATGAAAGCATCCAAGCGCGCCCGCCAACTGGCTACCGGCGGCAAAGAACCCATGGTCAAGGAAGAGAGCGACAAGGCCACGGTCATTGCATTGCGCGAGATTGCCGAGGGTCTGGTTACGGAGTCGGTACTGCAGAACCATTTCGAGGAAGAAGAAACCTACGAGTTCACAACCGCCACCGAAACGGTGAGCGAGGAAGACATCGCAGCGGCCGGCCTCGTCGAGGCTATCCTTGAGAATGGGGCTGCGGAGGAACAGGACTCTGCCGAAGGCAGCGACGCCACCCCCGCGGTCGACGACCCCGAAGAAGACTAGTTCTCTGCCCGGGCGGCGCCTGGTGCCCCCCTGGTCGACCCTCTGCCGTCACCCGGCGGCGGCGCATGTAACCGCGGCATCCTTCAAGCCTCGCAGCGATAGCACTTATTATTCAGAGCTTCCCTTGAACACCCGGGTCTAAAAGCGTTCTAATATAAGCCAACCAACGCTCGCAGTAACTACACCCGGAAGACCATTGTTATTGATTTCCGAATTTTCTGAAACGTTATCGTCCTACCTTGAGCCTGACCAGATCAAGGGAGTCAACCGTGCCTACTATTACGCCGAGCAGGCTCATGACGGCCAGTTCCGGCGTACGGGCGACCCCTATATCACCCACCCCCTCGCGGTCGCCAATATTCTCGCGGAAATGCGCATGGATCCGCAGAGCCTGAAAGCCGCGCTGTTGCACGATGTGATTGAGGATACCGGCGTCAGCAAGGCAGCCCTCGCCCATCAGTTTGAGGATACGGTGGCGGAGCTGGTGGACGGGGTGAGCAAATTGACCCACCTCGAGTTTGAGACCATCGCCGAGGCGCAGGCAGAAAATTTTCAGAAAATGGCGCTCGCGATGGCCGAGGACATTCGCGTTATCCTGATCAAACTGGCCGACCGCCTGCACAATATGCGCACACTCGATGCGCTGGACCATGAAAAGCGTCGTCGTATTGCCCGCGAGACCCTCGACCTGTACGCGCCGATTGCCAATCGTCTGGGGATGAATAACGTGCGAATAGAGTTGGAGGAACTGGGCTTCAAGGCCCTGCATCCAATGCGCTCGGAACGAATCCTGCAAGCGGTGAAACGGGCACGAGGCAATCGCCGCGAAATCGTCGACAAAATCCAGAAAACACTTGAAGACTACCTGAATGCCGAGCAGCTACCGGGGCGTGTTTTTGGCAGGGAAAAGCACCTGAACAGCATCTACCAGAAGATGCGCCTGCAGCGGAAATCCCTGAACAACATCATGGATGTGTACGCATTTCGTATCATTACCAATAACGTAGACAACTGCTATCGCATCCTCGGCGCCGTGCACAATCTTTACAAACCGGTAGAGGGGCGCTTCAAGGACTATATCGCGATCCCCAAGGCGAACGGTTATCAGTCCCTGCACACCATATTGTTTGGTATGCATGGCGTGCCCATCGAAATCCAGATCCGTACCGAGGAGATGGAGGAAATGGCCAACAATGGCATCGCCGCGCACTGGCGCTACAAGAACAACGAGTATACCGACCGCCCCGACTTACGTGCCAGGCAGTGGGTCCAGGATCTGCTCGAAATGCAGCAACGTGCGGGCAATCCGCTGGAGTTCATTGAGAACGTCAAAACCGAGCTGTTTCCCCATGACGTATTCGTGTTTACCCCGCGCGGCAAGATTCTCGGGCTGCCCTCCGGTGCCACCCCGGTAGATTTCGCCTATGCGGTACATACCGATATCGGCAACACCTGCGTGGCATGCCGCATCAATCGGCGCCTCGCTCCCTTGAGTACCGTGCTGCAAAGTGGCCAAACGGTGGAAATCATCACGGCGCCCAGCGCCCGTCCCAACTTGTCATGGCTGAATTTCGTAATCACCGGCAAGGCGCGCAGTGGCATCCGCCATTTTCTCAAGCTCCAGAAACGTTCGGACGCGATTGAGCTTGGCAAACGCTTGCTTAGCAGGGCGCTGCTGGATATGCATACCAGTCTGGAAAAGATCGGAGAATACGAACTCAATCAGGTACTGGAAGCAACCAACAGCGCCTCGCCCGACGACCTGTTTGCCGATATCGGGCTGGGAGACCGAATGGCCTATGCGATCGCCCGCATGATCGTGGAAGCCGGGGGTGCGACGAACCCCGCCAAATCTGACCAGAAAAAGGACCCGGCCAGCTTTGCCGTGCAGGGCTCTGAAGGGCTGGTCCTTAAATTTGCCAAATGCTGTCACCCGATTCCGGGGGAATCGATCGTCGGTCATTTGAGTGTAGGTAAGGGCATGGTGATTCACCGCGACAGTTGCCGGAATATCAAGGACATTCGCGATAATCCGGAAAAATGCGTGCAGGTCAACTGGGATGAGGAAGTGCAGGGAGAATTTACGGTAGCGCTGCGGGTGGAGGTAATCAACCAGCGCGGCGTCGTCGCTACCATTGCAACCCTGGTGACCGCCGCCGACGCCAACATCGAGAAAATCAGTATTGAGGAGCGTGACGCCCGCCTCAGCCTGATTCACCTGGAAATCTATATCAAGGACCGTCTGCACCTCGCCAGGGTGATGCGCAAGATTCGCAACAACAAAGCCGTGAACCGCATCTCGCGGGTACGCAGTTAGCCTAAGCTGTACCCGACAACGACCGTTCCGCCCGGCACGCCCGGGCATAACCCGAGGAAATCACATTGCTATGAGCAACCGTTCTGTTA
>CAMYKE010000091.1:0-5127 GCA_947258895.1 uncultured Pseudomonadales bacterium
AATGACCGTATGTCCTGTCCTGGCCATCGGGTTTTCAGCTAGTTGGAGTGCCGGGATACAATCAGCTGGCTTTCTGTTCGAGATCCCCGGACACCTCTGCTACCCCTTCGCTGTCGCGGGTACTGTTGTCGCTCCCCGCTACCACAGAACCAGTGTCCTGCAGTGGCGACGGCTCGCCGGGCTCCAGTTCGGGAACCTGGTGCCGAACCCGATTCAGGCCGTCAATTGCCGCCACGCGGTAGGCCTCCGCCATGGTGGGATAATTGAAGGTATGGGCAGTGAAATAGGTAATTGTATTGCCTTCTCCTTCCTGCGCCATTATCGCCTGGCCAATGTGAACAATTTCTGCGGCCTGGTCGCCGAAGCAATGGATGCCGAGAATCTGCAAGGTCTCGATATGGAACAATATTTTGAGCACACCGATTTTCTGGCCAGTAATCTGGGCGCGAGCAAGTTGCCGAAACTGGGCCTGCCCTACTTCATAGGGAATCTTTTCCTGGGTCAATTCCCGCTCGGTCTTACCAACCGAGCTGATGGCCGGCAGAGTGTAAATTCCCGTCGGGACGTCCTTTCCCTTCCAGTAACTCAGCTTACCCATCATTGCAAAAGAAACCGCCGCTCCCTGGTTATAAGAGGCGCTGGCGAGGCTGGGCCAGCCAACCACGTCTCCCACGGCAAAAATGTTGTCTACCTCGGTACGGAAATCGCTGTCGACTTTCAGCAGGCCCCGCGAGGACGTTGGAGCGCATTATTTTACCGGACTTGAGGTGCAGCTCGACCGCATCATCACCGCCGACTATTTTTTCATATTCTTCATAGTGACGGATTCGCACGTTGCTCCGCCGAAACTGATAGCTGAGTGCATCGGAGATCTCATCGTCGAGGAATTCGAGCAACCGTCCACGGGTATTCACGAGGTCGACACGAATCCCGAGACCGGCAAATATCGATGCGTATTCACACCCGATGACCCCTGCACCGTACACGATCATGGATTTCGGTGTTTGTTGCATGGATAGAATCAAGTCGCTGCAATAAATCCGGGGATGGCTAAAATCCACATCCTCAGGCCGGTACGGGTGGGATCCCGTGGCAATCAATATCTTGTCGGCGGTCAACTCGACAAACTTGTCGGCACCACCGCGCAACACCACGTGCAGGGTGTGCTTGTCCACGAAGCTGGCAGTTCCGAAAATGACTTCGATACCATTGCGGGCATAGAAGTCGGACCTGACATCAACCTGCAGGCGCATGATCTCCTCGGCTCGGGCCATCACCTGCGAATAGGTAAAACGCTTGGGTTCGCCGATGGTCCTGAATAGCGGATCGGTATTGAAGTCCATCGTCGCCGATACGGATTGGCGCAGCGCCTTGGAGGGGATGGTCCCCAGGTGGGTACAGCTGCCACCAACGAACTGGCCACTCTCGATCGCCGCTACATTCTTGCCGTGCTTGGCGAGGTTCATCGTGGCCGCTTCGCCACCAGGCCCGGTACCAATTACGAGCACGTCATAATGCTTTTTTTCCAACGGCATGTTCGAATATCTCCTGGTCAATTTTTTTTGGTGCCAACCGGCGAGGTTGCATCGTAACCGAGTTCATCGTTCGCCACGGCCTGTTGCGTGCGCCGTTCTTTCTCGCACACGTCGTCCTGGCCGCCACAGATGTCGCAGGACTCCTTCATGCCCAGGGCGCTGAGTCCGCCGCAGGAACCCTTTATCGGCTTACGACCCAACAACACGCCGACCGACATTGCCAGCACAATAAGGAGCATCACAACAAAACCAAGAATGACCGTAGCCATAATTACCTCAACGATAGCGGAGTTGATAAGCCCGGGATTCCTGTTCGATGAACCCCTGCTCGTCTTTCATGATAAACAATGCCGGAATATTATGGAAATCACAATAAGCCAGCGAGCGCTCGGTACCCATTACCATAAACGCGGTCGCCAGAGCGTCCGCCCGCGCCGTGGCGGCGTCCAATACCGTCACCGAGGCTAATCTGTGATGAATAGTATAGCCCGTTCTCGGGTCGATGGTGTGCGAGTAACGCTTTCCATCACTCTCAAAATAATTGCGATAATCACCGGAAGTCGCCACCGCGATGTCAGTCAGGTTCAATATTCTCTGGATATCACGACGTTCCGGAACCGGCGACTCAATGGCAATACGCCAGGGCTCTCCCCCCGGCTTCATGCCACTGGCATAAATTTCTCCGCCCACTTCGAACATGAAGTTTTCAATACCGGCCTGGCGCAGGTACTGCACAGTGTAATCGACCGCGTAGCCCTTGGCGATCGCGGACAGGTCAAGCTTGACGTCCGCCAGCTTCCGCACTGCTGCCGGCCGTGCCTGCAACTCGATATGCTGGTAGCCCACGCGCTGCAACAGATCGGTAATTTCCTCCGCCGCCGGAACCCGGTCCAACCGCTCACCAGCACCAAAGCCCCAGAGCTCAACCAGTGCGGCGACGGAGATGTCGAACGCACCGTCGGTCCGCTCGCTGATCTGCTGCGCCAGGGCGACCACCTCCCAGGTTTGCGGGGAAACCGGAAACCACTCACCGATCGGTGCAGCATTCAACAGGCTAAGCTCGGAATCCTGTTGATAGGTCGACATCAGAGTGTTGATGCGCGCCAATCGGGCTTCCACCCCGCTTTGCAGCTCCGTGGCCGAGACAGGCAGGGTATCTGGCGGGAAGTATTTCAGCGAATAGCTGGTGCCCATAATGGGCCCGGAAAAGCTAAGCGGTTGAGGTGGTTTATCGTTGCTGGAGCAGCCGGCTAAAACCAGGGCGAATCCGAAACAAACACAATGCAGGCCAATACGTTTCTCCGACATATAGTTCAACACCCACCCCCAACACATGACCGTTCTCATCATATATTCGCAGGCAGGAATCCAGAGACCCACAGAGCGCCACAATCGACTTTGATAATGAAGATAATTCAAGAGTTATGCCCCAGGGTTTTTGCGCTTATACAAGAATACCGAAATGAACGGGCAAACTGGAATAACTGGATTCCGGCCTGCGCCGGAATGGTGATAATTCGGTTTTTGGACATCCTGCACGAACATCTCCCGCGCACGATTGTCATCCCAGCGAAGGCTGGGATCCAGTCAATTGCTGATTATGTCCCCGAGCGAATCGGTCAACTGCAGATCTGCTCTCAAAAATCTCTCCAGGTTGGGTTGTTCTCTTCGATCAACCGCAACTTCCACGCTCGCTTCCAGCTCTTCAATTGCTTCTCGCGAGTGATGGCTGTGAGCATATCCTCGCAAAGTTCGTAGTGCACCAGATGATGGACGCGATAGCGATCGGTGAAACCGTTTACCTGGCCAGTGCCCTGCTGTCAGATACGCCTGAGCAGGTCGCTGGTGACCCCGATATAGAGGGTGCCGTTTCTGTCGCTCGCGAGGATACAGACTGCCGGTTGTTTGGTCATCCATGACCCGCAACGGTACGTTCCAACGTAAAGCTCTGCCCCCTGCCAGGTTGGCAACGAGAGAGGCCGCTGCCCACGCTACGCAGCGCTAATCGTTGCCGCTGGGCCCCAGGCTAGCCAACCGATTCGCCAGTTTGTATTAGCCGCCAAAATCGTCCAGCAGGATATTCTCGGGCTCAACGCCGAGGTCCTCCAGCATCTTGATGACCGCGGCATTCATCATCGGCGGGCCGCACATGTAGTATTCACAGTCTTCTGGCGCCGGGTGGTCCCTGAGATAGTTTTCGTACAGCACGTTATGGATAAAGCCTTGCATGCCGGTCCAGTTGTCTTCGGGCAACGGATCAGACAACGCTACATGCCACTCGAAGTTATCGTTTTCCGCAGCCAAACCGTCGAAATCCTCCACATAGAACATTTCACGCAGACTGCGGGCACCGTACCAGAACGAAATCTTGCGCTTGCTGTTCAAACGCTTGAGCTGGTCGAAGATGTGCGAGCGCATCGGCGCCATGCCCGCACCCCCGCCGACGAAGACCATTTCCGCGTCCGTGTCCTTGGCAAAGAACTCACCGAAGGGTCCGAATACATCGATTTCATCGCCTGGCTTCAGGTTAAATACATACGACGACATCTGCCCGGGCGGGTGATTGGTGCCCGGCGGTGGCGATGCGATTCGAATATTGAACTTGACGACGCCCTTTTCCTCGGGATAGTTCGCCATCGAGTAGGCCCGGATGATCTTCTCAGTGACAGTAGACTGGTATCTCCAGATATCGAACTTGTCCCAGTCTTCGTGGTACTTTTTGTCGATCACGAAGTCGCGGTAGTTCACCTGGTGCGGTGGAGCTTCCAGCTGTACATAGCCACCGGCGCGGAAATCCACGTCCTCGCCCTCGGGCAGTTCCAGCACCAGTTCCTTGATAAAGGTGGCCACGTTGTCATTCGATTTTACCTTGCATCTCCATTGCTTGACGCCGAACACTTCCTCCTCGACCTCGATTTTCATGTCCTGCTTTACCGCGACCTGGCAGGACAACCGAAATCCTTCACGAGCCTCACCACGGGTAAAGTGACCCTCTTCCGTGGGCAGCATCGAACCGCCACCCTCGGACACGATGCATTTGCACTGGGCGCAGGTACCCCCGCCGCCACACGCGGAGGACAGGAAAATGCCCTTCTCTGCCAGCGTCTGCAGGAGCTTGCCACCCGCAGGCACCGTAATCGTATGCTCCGGGTCGTCATTGATTTCAATCGTCACGTCGCCCGAACTCACCAGCCGGCTACGTGCCATCAGGATTATCATCACCAGCAACAGTACGATGCCGGTGAACATGCCTACGCCAAGATAGATTTCCGTTAAGTTCATAATCGATTCGCCCCTAGTACTCTTTCAACATGATAATTGCGCATACAGCGATGTTGTGGTGTTTCGCAACGAGGCACAGCGTGCAGGGAATGGTTGCTCCCTTTCCAAATGCTGCAACGCAGTGGCGGGACACCACAGCAGCGCCCGTTGGGTTGGTGTGTCAGCGCCCATGGACAGCGTTGCGCCTCTTGTCAAGGGAGTGGCCATTGCCGGCGAGTCGCGCCTTGCCATGAACGCTGACACACCAACTGAATTCGTAGTTATCATGTTAAAAGAGTACAAGCTTAAAGCTGTACGCCAGAGAACGACA
>CAMYKE010000091.1:5243-11402 GCA_947258895.1 uncultured Pseudomonadales bacterium
CAGCGGCAGGAACACACCCAGCGCGTTATACAGGGCCGGTACAAATTTATCGAGGAACATCTCCAGAATCTGCACCAGCGCGGCGATGACACCGATGTAACTCAGCAGTCCGAGGAAACTCAGATCTACGTCAGGAAGTCCTGCCCAGGCCAGCGCACCATCCTTGAGGAGATAGGTGAAGATCAGGTTGTTGACCGGTACCGTAATGAGCTGCACCACGATAACCGCGATGCCCAGACCGATGGCGGTGGATACTTTCTTCGAGACCGCCAGGAAGGTACACATTCCCAGGAAAAATGCCAACGCCATGTTTTCGACAAACACGGCCTTGATAAAGAGACTCAGGTAATATTCGAACATCAGTGTGCCTCCTCCAGTACCGCGGTTTGTGGCGCGATTGAGTACTCCTTCTCCTCAACCTGGGCCGGTTTCCAGGCACGCAGGCCCCAGATCATCAGGCCGATAATGAAGAACGCGCTGGGTGGCAATAGCATCATGCCGTTGGGGTAGTACCATCCGCCCTCGTTTACCACCGAGAATATCTCGATGCCCATCAGTTTGCCCGCGCCGAACAACTCGCGGATCACCGCGACGAATATCAGCACCACGCTGTAGCCAAGACCATTTCCTACACCATCCAGGAAACTGCGTCCCGGCCCGTTTTTCATGGCAAACGCCTCGGCCCGTCCCATCACAATGCAGTTGGTGATGATCAGGCCCACGAACACGGAAAGCTGCTTGCTGATCGAGTAGGCATAGGCCTTCAGGATCTGATCCACAACGATTACCAAAGAGGCGATAATGGTCATCTGCACAATGATGCGAATACTGCCGGGGATGAATTTACGAATCAGTGAGATCGAGGTGTTGGAACACGCCGTTACCAGGGTCAGTGCGACACACATCACCAGGGTAACCTGCAGGCTGCTGGTAACCGCCAGCGCCGAGCATACACCGAGGATCTGGAGTGCAATCGGGTTGTTGTCAAATATTGGATTGACAACCACTTGCTTGTTGGTCAATTCCGCCATGATTATAGTTCTCCCGCCTCTAAGTTAGCCAGATAGGGCCCGAAGCCCTTGTCACTCACCCAAAAATTCAACAGGTTCTCGACGCCGTTGCTGGTCAGCGTAGCGCCGGACAGCGCATCCACTTTATGCACCATCTCAGGATCGGAATGATTGACTGCCGCCTTGGTAAGCTCGACTGCCGGCTTGCCGTTCTCATCCCGCAGTTTCTTGCCAATCCACTGGGCCTTCCAGCGCGGGTTGTCAATTTCGCCACCCAGACCCGGAGTTTCGGCATGCTCGTAGAAGCCCAGGCCGGCTACCGTATTCGCGTCCCCTTCCAGCGCGACAAATCCGTACGCCGTCGACCACAGGGCATAGCCACGCACCGGGATAATGATCCGCGACAGGCGGCCCTCTTCCTCGAGCAAATACACGGTGGCATACTCTTCGAGCCGGTTAATCTTGGCCAGGTCTTCCTCATCGCTCAGGGCCCTGGACCTGGCGGGGTCCTTGGCCGCGGCGCGCTGGTCATATTCCGTCGCATCGATAGTTGGCTCATACCGCCCGCTATCCAGCTTCACCACCCTGGCATCAAAGCGTTCAAACAGCGCGTCGATATCCTGACCGGCCGTTTCAATACCCGCCGCAAGCAGGATATTTTTCTTTTTGTCGAGCGCCTTGTTGGCCGTCTGTAGCGGCTTTAAACCGACCGCCGCGCCGGCCACTACAATCGAACACACCAGGCACAACAGCACCGCGACCGTAAGCGTCCTTTGGGTAGATTCACTAGACATTGCGCGCGACCCTCCGGTTGATATTGGCTTGCATGACGAAGTAATCCATCAGCGGGGAAAACAGGTTCGCGAACAGGATCGCCAGCATCATCCCCTCCGGAAACGCGGGATTCACAACCCGAATCAGCACGCACATAACCCCGATCAAGGCGCCGAACATCCACCTCCCGGTATGGGTCATCGATGCGGACACTGGGTCGGTGGCCATAAAGAACATGCCAAACGCAAACCCCCCCGTTACGAGATGCCAATGCCAGGGCATCGAGAACATCGGGTTGGTGTCCGAGCCGACCACATTCAGCAACAGGGTCATGGCGATCATTCCTACCATCACCCCGGCTACGATGCGCCAGGAAGCGATTTTGGTATAGAGTAGATACAGCCCGCCCAGCATAATTGCCAGGGTGGAGGTCTCGCCGATAGACCCGGGTATGGTGCCGATAAACGCCTGGCCCCAGGTATAGGGAACCGATTCGACGCCGG
The DNA here is from genome assembly GCA_947258895.1 of uncultured Pseudomonadales bacterium. The sequence continues at coordinate 7,531 of CAMYKE010000091.1, forward strand.
TCAGCGCGGCAGTTCCCAATATCGTGGCACTGGTAAAGCCGTCGACCGCAACCCACACCGCATCCCCGGACATCTGCGCGGGATAGGCAAAATACAGGAACGCGCGACCGGTCAGGGCCGGATTAAGGAAGTTCTTGCCGGTACCACCGAAGACTTCCTTGCCAATCACTACGCCGAAAGAAATGCCGAGGGCGACCTGCCACAGCGGCACGTCGGGCGGGCAGATCAGGGCAAACAGCACGGAGGTCACGAAGAACCCCTCGTTCACCTCGTGGCCACGCACCATGGCAAACACGACTTCCCAGAAGCCGCCCACCACGAAGGTCACCACATAAATGGGCACGAAATAGACCGCACCGTGCACCAGGCAGTCCCACCAGCTGGCGGCACTATAACCGGCGAACAGCTCGATCACCCAGCCGCGCCAGGTATCGAGCTCGGTCATGCCGATACTCGCCATAGCCTCATTGGCCTGCAGGCCGACGTTGTACATGCCGAAGAACATCGCCGGGAAGGTACAAATCCACACCGTGATCATGATGCGTTTCAGGTCAATCGAATCCCGCACATGGGACGCCCCCTTGGTAATGCTCGGCGGCGTATAGATAAAGGTATCTACTGCTTCATACAGTGCGTACCACTTCTGGTAGCGACCGCCTTTCGCGACGTGCGGCTCCAGATCATCCAGAATTTTCCTCAAGCCCATTTTCTAACCCTCTTTCTCAATGCGGTCCAGGTTACTGCGCAATATCGGACCATACTCGTATTTACCCGGGCAGACGTAAGTACACAACGCCAGGTCTTCTTCATCCAGTTCCAGGCAACCCAGCTCCTGCGCTGCCACCACATCGCCAATTACCAGTGCCTTCAGCAGCTGGGTTGCCAGGATGTCGAGCGGCATAATCGACTCGTACGCCCCGACCGGCACGATCGCGCGGGGGCTGCCATGGGTATTGGTGGTAAGTTCAAAGCGCTTGCCGGGGGTAAACTTGGAGAGGAATACGTTCATCGCGGAATGCTTGTTGACGCCGGGATTGAGATAACCCAGTATTTCCCTGGTACGATCTTCCTGCAATACGGACACCTGGTTATGAAAGCGACCGAGAAATGCAGTCGCACCACGTGCGGTATTGCCGCCCAGTATGGACCCCGAGATCACCCGGTTTTCCTGGCCCGCGGTTTCTACCTGGCCGGCAACCAGTTCATCGGTGCTGGCACCGAGGCGTGTGCGCAGCAGGCACGGTTGGGTCACCCGGGGCCCGGCTAGTGACACTACGCGGTCGACATATAACTCCCCGCTGGTAAACAACTTGGCTATCGCAATCACGTCCTGGTAACCGATGTGCCAGACGGTTTTGTCCTGGGAAGCAATCGTCAACATGTGAATGTGAGTTCCGACCAGGCCGGCGGGGTGCGGCCCGGCAAATTCCTCGACCCGGATGGCCTCTGAATTTCCCGTGGGAATATCCGCGCCGGGGGCCTTGCATAAAAATACCGGCCCTGCGGTTAATTTCGCCAACAGATCGAGACCGGTAGCAAAGGCTTCCTTGTGTTCGCCAATGATAGGCGCGGGATCGGCGGCAAGCGGATTGGTATCCATTGCGGTCACAAAGATACTGGTAGGCTGAGTGCCCGGCTGCGGCACCTTGCTGAACGGGCGGGTACGGAGCGCTGTCCACATCCCGGAGTTGACCAGGTTCTCTGTTACCTGCTCTCCTGTGAGGCCAGACAGCGCGGCGGAATCATAGCTCGCGAACGTCTCGGCTTCATCGCCTTCGACATCGATGACGACGGATAACAGCACTCGCTTGGTGCCCCGATTAATTGCCGCTATCGTCCCGGCGGCCGGAGCAGTGTAATGCACGCCCTCGGTCTTTTTATCGGAAAACAGTATCTGGCCTTTTCTGACCCGGTCACCGACGGCCACCGCCATGGTGGGTTTCATCCCCACGTAATCCTGGCCGACAATGGCAACCGTCCTGATACCCGGACCATCACTTATCACTTGTTCCGGCGCGCCGGTAATTGGTATATCCAGACCCTTTTTTATTTTGATCATAACGTTAGCCACATACCTATAATACAATTCAAAACCATACCGCTTCGCCCATCAGGAGGTGTCTCGAACGATGCAAATTTTAACCTACAACTGAACTACTTCCCAAATCGTGGAACACCGTCCTGCGCCCGAATCGTTTTCGGCAAATACGGACGGCGCTATTATTATCCCCTCGGCTGCTTCCTCAACCGCGTGACCGGCGGCGTGCTTTCTCTTCACTGCTTGCCCCGACAATTCAATCGAGATGCCGTCATTCTTGTTGGTGCGGCTACAGCGATGTTTGAACGGCCAATTTTACAACCATACCATATAGAAAGTACGCTGTGATTTCCATTAACAATTGCGGCTTATGCTGTAAAAAGTGGGGTTGCCGGGCCGCAATTTGGCCGGCACGCGTTCCCCCCGGGTAACTTGATGGCATTAGCCCAAGTCCCGGTCATGGTTGCCGTGCGTTTCGAGAAATCCGACCTCTGCACCGCTGTCAGACTGACTGCAAATTCCACCCGGATTATAGCCCCCTCCTTTATCACGAGGTCTGAAACACCCGGCTGACGAAAATACTAAACCGGTCGGCAATTTTCAAATTGCCCCGCCCCACCCATTCCGAGTACACTGCCGGGCTTCGTGACTAGCTCGCATCCGTCACCGATACAGCAGCAATTTGGAGAATAATTTATGAAACCAACGCCTTGTCCGACGCCTTATAATTGCAGTCTGTCACGTCTGCTTTGGTGCGCTCTGGCGGCCGCTCGGCACGCAGCTCATCACACTTTTCACTACGAGAGCCGCTTACCCATAGCTACGGCTATGGGTTACACGCCTTTCGAGCGATCTGCACACCGACCGACTCGCCATCTTACGCACCAATCGGTGACGGATGCGGGCTAGTTCGGCAAATACCCCCGCAGTGGCAGTCAATCTTTTTACCCCACAACCCGATTCAGGCCTCACCGCAGCGCGCCGTTGGCAGGGCGCGCATGATGCCGCAGCGAGCCTGGCGATCGAAAACGCCAGTCGCCTGCATCGCGGACCGGTACTGGTTATTGCCGAGGATACTCGCAGCGCAGACCAGATCGTCGAGGAACTGGCATTCTTCTGCACCGCCGACACCCCCATCTATACCTTCCCGGATTGGGAGACGCTGCCCTACGACAGCTTTTCGCCTCACCAGGATATTATTTCCGAGCGCCTGAAGACCCTGTACCACCTGCCCGCTCTGCGGCGCGGCATTCTGGTGGTGCCGGTAACCACTTTGATGCAGCGAGTCGCGCCGCGTCAATTCGTAATGGGTAACAGCCTGCTGCTCGAGCAGGGACAGACCCTCGAACTGGAGGCCATGCGCCATAATCTGGTTGCCACCGGTTATCACCAGGTCGATACCGTATATGAACATGGTGAGTTTGCCGTACGGGGGGCAATTCTGGACCTGTTCCCGATGGGCAGCAAAGTGCCGTACCGAATCGAACTGTTCGACGAAGAGATCGAACAGCTGCGTAGTTTCGATCCTGAATCACAACGCACGATCGAACGCTTTACCAGCCTCGACATTCTGCCGGCAAAGGAATTCCCGTTCGATGCGGACGCGATTGCATTGTTTCGCCAAAACTGGCGCGCCCGCTTCGAAGCCAACCCCAATGCCAGCCCGATATACCAGGATGTAACATCCGGTATTGCACCGGCAGGCGTCGAGTATTACCAGCCACTTTTTTTTACCGGAACTGCCACGCTGTTCGACTACCTGCCCGGGAATTGCATGGTGGTATGCAGCGAACACGCCGAGGCAACCTCCGCAACCTTCTGGCGGGAGATCAAG
>CAMYKE010000092.1:0-951 GCA_947258895.1 uncultured Pseudomonadales bacterium
CGATACCTGCCGGCAAAGACGAAAGACGCGGGTGGTTCCAGTGGAACCACGCCAGTATTGAATCGTTTTTTCTAGGAGTCAGCTAAATGCGGGGCCGCCTCTTTAACCCAGCCTGGCGGTACCGCGAAGCGGATTAGCAACTTCCATTGCGTACCCCTGGATGTCTATTCTCCGCAAATGGATTTAGATTTATCGGGTTGGCCAATCTGGCCTCTGCCTTGTCATGTAGCGGATATTAACGCCTGGGGCAGGGGCGGCCGGCGAAGCCGGGCGTCCAGCGACCGCAGGGAGCGACTTGCCCCAATCTGGTTATATTTCATCCGGCTGCCGGTTCGCAAACCCCGCCGCCATTAATAAATCTCGCCAGTCTTTCTGGGCAAGTTTGACAGCAGAGTCAAGACTCATCGTGTTTTCTTTCGCTAGCCTCAAAACCGAATATCGGATTCGATCCATTTGAGCCGGTGACCAACCATTACAAGATAATGTTTCAGTGCCACATTCATTTTCTAAAATGTCACAAACCTCAAAGGCTTCTCTGGACTTATACAAAGCATGGACAAGATTCTTGGTTTTTTGGCTCAGTTCGCTCATTACTTTTGCCTACCAACGCATGCAACATGCGCGCTTGCTTTACCTGGTTAGGTGGCCATAAGCCATGACGCTCAATCAGGATCATCGGCTTCATCAATTGCACACAAATCACCATACTTGGCTTGAGTTGTCAGTGTATATGGAAGAAGAATCGTATCCGCAACCAAACTAAAGGGGAAATCAACTAGCGCGATCGACCAAAACTCCTCGCCCTCTCGAATAAAGCTTATGTCACTCATAATCCCAGAATAGACTCGTGGGATGCGATCGTTGCCACTGCAATCAAACGTATTTTCATCCGATGGGTCCGGTTCCGAGCGCTCCGAAACAGGATGCGGTTTTTCACGGTCTGTCTGGTTT
>CAMYKE010000092.1:1048-7203 GCA_947258895.1 uncultured Pseudomonadales bacterium
GTGGGACGTCCATGCCTGATTTGCCTGGTTATATGGACTAGTCACCTCCGCCACCACTTTCTCCAACTCCGCCTTCCGCACCATCAAACCCGAAAAACGACTCTACTGGAGTGGAAACCCCATCACCGGAGCTGGATACTTTTTCGAGAAGCATCTTCAATTTTTCAAGATCACTTGAGTTGATACCCAAGCTTTCCAGCGTTTCTGAAGAACAAAACACCAAATAAACATATTCGATGAACTTAGCGTCCAAGTTCTCTTCTTCGATGGTGCGGTCAATTTGCGATTTCGTGCAATCGGTGGCCGAGCCGTAACGCTTCGTAAGCAGCGGCTCAAGTGAGTAACGAAACTTACTTAATTTAGTCTCTTCTCTACGAAACACTTTTCTTGTCCATATAACAGCCAACTAACGAGACCCGTCGGTCCCGTTAGTTATTTTTATGTTTCTTATTTGATTTCACCGTATTGAAACCTCATAAGATTGCTTCCCTTGAATCGTTGATGACATTGGCCACATTCAAACACTATTGATTCAAATTTCGACTTACTAATTTTATAAATTAGAAGTATTGAAACGCCATAGAATGCAACTAGCGATATTGCGTGTAAATTATTTGGAACAAGCACAAGTATTAGGGCGGACCACACCACAGCTAAAAATACTAGCATTACAGTGAATCGTATCTTTGATGCCGTGCTGTGGAATGGGAATATCCCAATCGTATCTACAGCACGAAGCTCACTATTACAATCTGGACAAGCTTTCATAAGAAATATAATCGGGATAGGGGGGCACCTCACGATGCCCCTCCTCCCACACCACCGGGCATACGGATCACGTACCACGGCGGTTCAAATCTCTTTCTGCTCATCTTGCCGCCAGTTCCGGCAGCCCCAAGTTCCTAAAGTACTTGTTTGGCAACGCTCGGTAAAGAGCCGGACTTGCACTTAAACGCCAAGGGCCATGGGCAGACTTGGCCGTATTCCACGCAAGCCACCTGTCAACGCCCAGCAGTCTAAGTTTCCTGTATCCCGACCGTCCCCATTGCTTCCAAACATAACTTCGCAATCGTCGTCGAATCCATTTGTCCATGTCGCGCAGCGGACTCAGCACTTCGGCGATGTCGAAGTACGCTTTCCAACCAAGCAGGGTTTTCTTTAAGTCTGCGACAACCTGAATCAGGGTATGGCCTCTCGTTCGACGGCTCAGCAGTTTGATCGTGGATTTTAGCTTCGCAAGCGCTTTATCACTCACTTTGATTTTCAATCCACGTCGGCTGAACGTAAAGCCAAGAAACGTTCTATTCCAAGGCCGGTCTACGGCGCTCTTTTGGGTATTCACTTTGAGTCTCAGTGAGTCACCAATATAGCGTCGTAGACTGTGCATCACGCGTTCACCCGCCTCCTGACTTTTAACGAATACAACAAAGTCATCAGCGTAGCGAACGAAACGGTGCCCGCGGCTGCCTAGCTCCCAATCCAATTGATTCAGCACGATATTTGACAGTATCGGTGACAGTGGCCCCCCTTGGGGAACGCCTTCAATACTGGCTCTTGTCGCGCCCTCTATTCGGACTCCCGCCTTGAGGTAGCGGTTGATCAGTCTCAGCAGCAGTGGATCCGGATGCTTGCCCTTTAATTGCATCATCAGTAGGTCATGATTAACACAGTCAAAGAATGCCTCCAGATCACAATCGACCACCCAGCGGTATTCCTGCTGAATGGCTTCCTGTGCGTAGCGTATTGCCTGGTGTGCATTGCGATGTGGGCGAAAACCATAACTGTTGTCATGAAAATCGCGGTCCCATTCCGCCTGCAGCACCTGGGCGATGGCCTGCTGTATAAAACGATCGAGTACAGTCGGTATGCCCAGCTTACGTTTACGCCCGTCCGGCTTTGGAATTTCAACCCGCTTAACCGGTTTGGGACGGTAGGCCCCGTCGATTAATTGTTGTCGAATCCGTGGCCAGTGCTGACCAAGAAAGTCAGGCAGTTCATCAACGGTCATACCATCGATGCCCGGTGCACCTTTATTGCGACGAACTTGTTTTAACGCACGTATCAGATTGTCCCTCTCCAGCACGCGGTTTAATAACGATGAACAAAAGGTGGATTTTGGTTCAGACGTGTCTCCCGTTTCTGATTCACCCTCTGGTTGTTCCAGAGACAGTGATAACTGCTTAACAGGTGCCATTCAGAAACACTTCCTCGTCGAGTACTTTCCGTGATTTGTTCAGGCCTTCAGTGGCGAGAGCGCCACCTACTATGCCTTCTGCTGATTTCTGTAATGCGGTCACAACAGATCTCTCCGCTGTCAGTTGTTCCTTCAACACACTACAGACCTCCCGGGGTAAGACACTTAACTTTCATCGCGTAGACGCCCAATTTATAAAACGTATCCCGATTGCAGATGGAGGGCTTGGTGGTCACGTGCCCACTGGCCCCGAATACGTCACACCTCATATTGGATTCTTGTTCATCGCCCCGCGATTTCGCGTTGGACTTCCTTCAGACCCTACCTCACGATAACGCCCTTGCCCTTTCGCTAACCTTCGGCTCTGCGAATACCTGGTAAGAGGACTTACACCTCTTTAGTTAAGTGCCATGCCCGGCACACACACCGAGTGCAGAGGCAGCCGTAATGCTGTCCTGGCGCGATGCGCCCTTGCTGCCACGTCTTGATAAGCATTAGTCAAAGACATCAAATATCGAGGGAAAATCAAAGTCAGGCCAATCCAGCCAGGACAAATCAAGGTCGAACCAGGCATCTGACGCTCCGTCAGTTATTGCAAATGCCATTTCGCCCTTCATAGATGCGTAGTCACAGGCTTCACCGATGGACTCGTGATATCTATTGAAGTCGCCGGGGGATGTATAAAGGCACATAGCCCAACAGTGCCAATCAATATCCCACTTACTCTCTTTCGATGCCTGCTTTACGCGATGAGGGCTGTACTATTTGCTTGCCATATCTTTTTTACGAGAATTTTCCCAACATCTTTTGCATATTGCTTCTTTTCGCTTGCGGATAGAGCTCTGGTAGTCATGCGATCTCCGTATGCTGAACGCCGTAATGGCTCGCGAACAAAGGCTGATTACTTTGTTAGTGCCTGACTTCACTATTTTCTGGCAGTTCTCTGGATGTTGGTCCATAGCCTGCAACTTGAACAACAGCCTCTTCGGATTTTGTCCATACAAAATAAGGTTGATTTCTGGGTTCTGTGTATACCCCGCCAACGCCCGGCTTTTTCATACTCCATTCGCCATCTTTGCCGGCAAACCCGACATAAATGGAGCCTGACAATACGGTAACAACTTCGACATCCTGGTGATAATGGCGATCGGATTTCACTTCTTCAGCCAACTTTATCCTATGGACATACATACCTTTCTCGCTTGCATCTCCAGAAATATGGGCTTTCCATACTCCTTCGCCGAATTGGTTCCAGACTAGCTCACCCTGCTCAATTCGAATTGCTTCAAATTCTGCGGCATAAACGAATTCAGAAAGGAGAATTACTAAAATCAGATATTTTTTCACTATTCTTTCCTTGCTTGCACTAACAGCTCGCTAAAGAGACCCCTCGGTCCCGTTACCAGTTCATAAATGGCATGAGGCTCAATGTGCTTGCGGACCGCATCAGCAATCGGATTCCTGGCTGTGTTTGCGAAATATTTTGTATATACGTAATAATATGCTCGGAAACTCCACCCACCACGAACCCGGTTCCCCCGGAGCCTGCCCTGATTGCCGTATCTTTCCATGTAGCGAGGTCTACGGCACCCTTGGTTCGCTTTTCGACAATCGCAGGGAACGCAAGTGCAAGAAGAACCGCGACGGCGTGCCAAATAGCTATGATGACGGCGGCAGTGATGCCCGTGATCCTCCTTGCAGTGGCCTGCCTGAAGGTTCGCGGGGTGTAGTGGGTAGAGGCCCGCCGTCTAAAGAAGCGGCGCCGGTTATGGCGCACCGGTTGCTTGATTTGTTAGGTGGGTGCAGACTGCATGTAGTCATTTAGCCGCTGGGTACTCTACCCAAAATACGCCCCGCAGATCACCCACTCTAAATCCAACTGCTCGATCTTCTGGATAAAGCTTGCTAATTTGAGCTGCAACCTCGTCGGAAATAGCTTCACCATGACACGCCGTACAAAGTGGCTGAAGCATGATTGGCTCGACATACCCCCAACGACCTCCCGGGAGCAACACGTGCCTGGGTTCACGATCAGCGGCGTTTGCAACATATGCTTTCAAGATTGGCTCGACCCAATCCGGTGGAGCATTGCTTGGATTGCGAAGGTAATGGCTGGCACGACCGACGCGAATTGCATCTTGCGACAAGGATTCTGCAATTTTCGGTGCCTGAACGCGGCAAGCCTTGATAGCCTCAACCACTCCTTCGCTCATACCCGAACGGAGTGCATGTTGCAGATCCTGTTTGTACCGGGACAGGATTTGACTTCCGCGAGCCTGCTCGGCAACCTGGGCAAAAACAGGGCTCCCTACTTGAAATAGGGCAATGAAGAATAGCGAAAAGAACTGTCGATAGCTCATAGTTGATGCCACCCAACGCCTCGCCAAGGGGCAGCCAAACCGAAGGGGCAGCTGTCCCGCGGAGGCCCCGGGAGCGGGAGTAGACTTGAGCAACTTGTTATGAGTGGCCAAAAGCACAGGCTAGCCAAACAGTGAACCGAAAAAGTTGCCAATAGCTTCGAATAGTAGAGCGATGCCTTCGATAAACATTTCAAAAATACCAACCACACATTCGACGAAACCGTCCCCGACAGCGATTGCCGGACCGGCTAAACCACCCAGTGCAGACAATATAACCAAGCTTGATATCAAATTTATGCCTGCAACGAGCACATAGATAACCGCGACGATTAGCGTAAGTGCCGCTACAGAACCGAGCACTCTGCTACCCATAGACCTCTCTGCGTTACCTTTCATCGTATCTCCTATACTCATACCTTCTCAAACAGAGACGCACAGCCGCGAATACAGCGAGCGGTTGAGCGTCCGGCTGGTTTGAATTTGTTACGCGGCACCAAGACTGACCTTTTGAACACGACTCAGCTTGACACCCTTTTTCGTCTGGAAGAGGTCATATGCGTCCTGCATGGTTAGCCAGCTTTCAGTGCTGCGGCCTAATGCCTTGGAAAGACGCAGCGCCATCTCCGGACTAACGCCACTCTGCTTTTTCAGGACTCGATTGAGCGTGGAAGCGGCTACATCTAGCTGCTCCGCCAAATAGCGACAGCTAAGGCCAAACGGCTCCATATAGGTCACCTGAATAAACTCACCTGGATGTGGCGAGTTGTGCATAGCCATTAGTGATAATCCTGGTAGTTGACGATACGGACATTGCCGTCGATAAACTTAAACGTGATTGGCCAGTTACCGCTTACAGAAATTGACCAAGTGCCTTTTCGATCGGCTGTTAGTTGATGGAACCGGTAACCGGGGATATCAAGGTCTTCGATGCAATGGGCTGAATCCAACGCTGCTAGCTGCATACGGATCTTTGGCGCATGCTGGGCCTGTATGCCCCGCTTGCTGCCTGCCTCGTAGAACGTAGTGAGCCCTTTGTGCTTGAAGGACTTGACCATACAAGAAGTGTGGCGCGTTGCGCAACGCTAGTCAAGACGCGTAACACCTGTATATCGAGCTATCTCGCTTTGCGACATTTCGCGATGTTCGGTCAACCCATAAGGTATTGAATAAGAAATGAATTTTAGTGAAATGAAAGATTCCCTTCTGCGCTGATTAATATCAGGAGTTATTCAAATGCACGCGCGGCTCTCCCGTCCGAGGAGCCGAAAAAACTCCGTGCACTGGCACGACGAAACTCCGCTGACGAACGCGCAACCGCGGGCGTTATTCGATGACATTGTCGATCGCGGGTAGCGCGCGCAGGTACTCGACAAGCGCCGCGCGGTCGGAATCGGTAAGCTTGCCGATACCGAAGATGACGGCTTCCATCGAGCCGGCGGTGTACTCGCCGTCCGGCAGCTCGCCCCAGCGCAGGAACGCGTCGAGCGCTTTTTCGCTCCAGTCGCCGATGCCGGTCTCGGGGTGCGACGTGATGTTGGGCACCACCTCATCTTCCGGCCCTTCGGGATTGCCCGCATATGCCATGTCGGCGTCGAGCACGC
>CAMYKE010000093.1 GCA_947258895.1 uncultured Pseudomonadales bacterium
AAATCGCCAGTTCGGAAGCGCTTCGCTACCGGCATTATTGGTCTCACCACCGATACTACTGGGGCCAGGGTCGTTACCCCAGGTCCCTGTGTAAGTGGCAGTTGTCGCTCCGCTACTGAGTGCTACCGCTAAGCCGTCTACGTATATCCGCCTGGATTTTGCGGTATGATCATGTACCGCGGCAACAAAATGCCATGTATCCTGGCTGATCACGGCATTCTGGGTGTCCACCGCAGCCGGTGCCACTGCTCGGGAAAAGAAACGTAATTTGCCAGCGCCGCCATCACCTAAACTCAAGGCAAAGCCACCGCTATCCGCCTCGTCATCTGCAAAGATGCGCTGGTTATTGCCCAACTCTCGCGCATTGATCCAGCCCGCAATCGTAAAGCTCGCGGTTTGATCGGGTAGCGAGCCAGGCAATTCGACATACTGGTTAACGCCATCAAAATCGCCATAGCGGCACGTACCAGGATTGCCGGCTAACGCGGGCGACAGGACGTCCGTGGTAAGGCCATTTATTGCCTCGCCGTTGTAGCCATGGGGAAAGCTGTCGACAACTTCTCCGGGAATGCCATCCCATTGGATTTCATCCATCATCCATGAGCCGACTTTACATTGATCAGAGGAGTTCAGGACGATTTCATTTGCTCCGGTGTAGGAGGGGTCGCCATGGTTACTGAGGGTGTGAAAACGGAATACCCTGGCCATTTCCGGGGGGAATGAAAAATTCTGTACCGAGCCATCCATATTAGCTGCGAAGATATAGCCGGGGCCGACCGGGTCGCCTAGAAACTCGATTTCGGACAAGCCGGTATAGGATGCATCGCCATGATTTTGAATGGTTATCAGGCGTGCGCCAATAACGCTGGTCGCTACATCGGCAGCGTCCAGGGTGATGGTATGAGGCCCGGTAGTCATGGGTAAGGTAAAAAGGCTGCTCGCGGCGAGGGATGGTCCGAGTACGGAAAACTCCCGAGCACCAATATAGGACGGGTCGCCATGATTATTGATACTTATAAAACGCACGTCCGTAACGTTGGCGGGCCGATCGCCGGCATCCAGCACAAAGGTTTCCCCGTCGCCATGCATCGCGGCGGTAAACGTATTATTTGAGGTAATGGACGGGCCAAGCACATTGAATTCCCGGGCGCCTATGTACGAGGGGTCGCCATGATTGTTGATGCTAATAAATCGCACGTCAGTAACGTCAACGGGCTGATCGCTGGCATCCAGCACAAACGTTTCCCCGCTGCCATTCATCGCTGCCGTAAAGGTGCGGTTTACGGTAACCGACGGGCCAAGCGCATGGAATTCCCGGGCGCCTATGTAGGAAGGGTCGCCGTGATTATTAATAGTCCGAAACCGGATGTCGGTTACATTGCTTGGCCTGTCAGCCACATCCAGCACAAACGTTTCGCCCAAACTGTTCATCGCCGCGCTAAAGGTATAGCTGGGGGTAAGGGAGTTTCCAAGAAAACTTATTTGCCGCGCTCCGGTGTAGGAGGGGTCGCCATGATTAGCTAGCGTCCGGATCCTGGTTGCAGTTACGTCGGTGAAGGGACCGACTGCCCAGGACTGCCCGTTGGCATCCATATTAGCCGTAAATACAGTACCGCCCCCGGGCGCGTTGACAGGCTGCCAGGCGCCGGCGCTTATTTGGATATCAATTTCGAAGGTTTGAAGCGAGCGATCATCTACTCCGTAGTTAACCAGATTGATGGTATCCAGGTTTATGCCATCTCCCGAGGCGCCATTCCTGTCGACGTCAAAATCAAAGGCCAGGGTATTCGTCTGCTTATCACTCAACCAGCGGCTGTTTTGGTCTCCATCGTGCATATTCTTGGCCGCGTAGCTGGTGCTGTTGTATTCGCTGTCAATAACCGTCAGGCTTCCTCCATGGGCGGACAAACTATAGTTGTAATTTGGCTCTCCGGCTGCGCTGCCCGGCACTTCCAGCTTGCTCCAGCTCGGATCGGTGGTGGTTTTTACACCGAACGGTCATCGACGCCGTAGTTGCGTAAATAGATCTTTTCAATGGTGAACAGGTCGTCAATATCTCCAGCTGCGCCGCTCGTGCCATCGCCGTCGGTATCCATTGCAAAATCCAGGCTGTTATTGCCTTTACCGCTCAACCAGCGGCTATTTGTATCGCCGTCATGAATGTTTGCAGCTGCCCAGCTGGTGCTGTTGTACTGGGTGTCGATATTGGTCAGCTGCCCACCCTGGGCCTGCAACAGAAACTGGAAGTCGGGCTCTCCGACAACGCTGCCCGGCACTTCCAGCTTGCTCCAGCTCGGGTTGGCGGTAGTTTTTACTTCCACCTGAAATTGTTTTACCGAACGGTCATCGGTGCCGTAGTTGCGTAAGTAGATCTTTTCAATGGTGAACAGGTCGTCAGTATCACCCGCCGCCCCGCTAATGCCATCACCATCGGTATCCATGACAAAATCGAGGCGGTTATTGCCTTTGCCGCTCAACCAGCGGGTATTTGTATCACCGTCATGGATGTTTGCAGCCGCCCAGCTGGTGCTGTTGTACTGGGTGTCGATATTGGCCAGCTGGCCACCCTGGTCTTGCCGCAGAAACTGGAAGTCGGGTTCGCCAGCGCCGCTACCCGGTACTTCCAGTTTGACCCAGCTCGGATTGGCGCTGGTTTTTACCTCGACCTGGAATTGCCTTACCGAACGGTCATCGACGCCGTAGTTGCGAAGATAGATCTTTTCAATGGTGAACAGGTCGTCAGTATCCCCCGCCGCGCCGCTAATGCCATCACCATCGGTATCCATTACAAAATCCAGGCGGTTATTGCCTTTGCCGCTCAACCAGCGGCTATTTACATCACCGTCATGGATGTTCCTGGCTGCCCAGCTGGTGCTGTTGTATTGGGTGTCTATGCTGGCCAATGTTGCGCCATTTTGCAGTAACGCGAAGTTAAAATCAGGCTCGCCTGCAGTACTGCCGGGTACTTCGAGCTTTTGCCAGGATAGTCCATCGGCGGTGACTTCCACTTGAAAGGTCTTGACGGAACGATCATCTGCACCGTAATTGAAAACTTTCAGTTCCTTGATATTAATTGGATCATTGGCATTGCCGTCCCAGTTGGTATCGAAGGCAAATTCAATCGTGTTATTCGCTTTGACGGACAGCCAGCGCGAACGGGTATCGCCATCATGCAGGTGCTTGGCGGCCCACGAGGTTGAGTTCAGTTGGCTGTTAACTGCTGTGATCCGTCCCCCTTGCGCCCAGCCAAGGTGGTTTATTAATCCGAAGGGGCTGGCATCTGCGATAACCGGCTTCCAGTCCGCGGTTCCGGTATCGGCAGTTAACGCCACATTGCTGGTGTGAAACAGCATGAAATTTTTGATGGAGCGATCGTCTGTCCCGTAGTTTGTTAAGTCGAAACTGTTAAAGCAGGCGCTATCCATGGCCGAGTTGAAGATGAAATTAATGTCGTTCGATTGCTTGCCGGATAGCCAACGTGTAGTGGCGCTATTATCCGTGAGGTTTGCGGCAGCCGAGCTGCTGTTATTTAGCTGAGAATCAACCTGGGTGATGGGGGCGCCGTCTAAAAGATTTTGTGCGCCGACCGAAGTGCCAAGCAAGAGCGTGCCGACGCAGACACTGGCAAGTATGTACTTTTTCGCCCACTTGAGCCCCAAGCCGAATACCGAAACTGTCAGGATGCATATGGCGTTGGCCGCCTGGCAACGCAACCCGCCCGTCGCAGCGCTATGATCCATTTTTCGCTCCTGCGGCAACTGTCCTGAAGGTTTGCGTTTGACCGCTACTGCAAGTGCCCTGGCTCTGCACCGTATAAAATCCGGTCGTTCCCACCGCCTGGGTACTGCAGCCCAGGGTCGCGCTACAGGTGGCCAACCCCGGCCGCGCAAAGTTCAGGGTTGCGCCGGAAACCGCTGCACAGGCGGCGTCCGAAAACGCCTTATCCGCGGTACCACCGGCGTTGAAAAACAGCCTGGACATAGCCCATGAGGCGCCACTTTCCGCGGCAAAAAAAGCACGATTGGACAACTCTTCCTGTGCCGCCGCCATGTTACCTTGTGAGCTGAGTCGGCTGATGCCAGCCGCCAGCAGCGCCATGATAACCAGAATGAACACCGCCACCGGCAGGCTGAAGCCCTGCTGGTAACGCGTGGCCCGCGAGCATCGCCAGTACGCGCTAGTAACCGGGCCATCGCCGCGGGCGGCTAGTGAGCTGGCACAACTAGGGCACATTGCGCAGCTGCACCTCGTGATTGATCAACACTGGATCATTATCCTTCAGCAAATTGAGGGTTACCTCGACAATCGCATTGCGCACCAGGGAGCCCGCGGAATAATCAAAGCCGCTACTGACGGCATCTATATTCCGGGCTATCAATTGCGCGCTGGCGGCCACCGCAGCGGTGGGCGCATCAGCCAGCGTACTGCTGGTATAGTCCGGTATACCGTAGCCCGAGTAGAAATCCAGATTGCCGGTGGCGGTCACGCAAAACCGCTCCGCGGTCTGCACCACATAAACACGCTCCGTAGGTGAGGTGCGGGTGAAGCTGAAGCCTCCCGGATTGGACAAACCAATGCTGGATATTCCGGCTCCGGGGACCAGGCTACTGGTGGCAAGGACGCCGCTTGCGCCGGGCGTGCCCACATATATTTCGTTACTGGCAATGGGGTAAATCGAGGCAAAGTAGGGCGCGGAGCCGGCGAGGTCAAAGTCGGCAACACTGAGGCTGGTTGCCGGGAGCGCAATGGCGCCAATCGATGAGGTTCCAGCCACCACCGGAATATACTCGACACAGCGGCCCAGCGGCTGGCTGACCAAAACACTGTTGGGCAGTGCATTGCGCAGCCGCCTGACCACCTTTTCGACTGCTACCCGGCCGCCCGCGATCAGCTTGGTGCGCTCGGCCGAAACCGTGTACTGTTGCGTGCTTTGAACGATAAACCGGGTGGTACCAAAGGCCACAATCCCCAACCCCACAATAACCACGACGACTTCGAGGAGTGTAAATCCCTTGACCTGCTGCAACCCGGGCATGACTAGAAATTACCCCTGTAAGCGCCCACTTCAACCGGCTCACCAGGCGTTGGCGTTACAATCACGCTGATGTATTTGGCCTGGGTATTGGTCAGGCCGATATCCGCACCGGCATACTGCACAGAGACGTCGAGGCTGAAGCCGCTATAGGGCGCGGCGAGTGCTGGTGAGTAGCCGTCGTAGTCGTCGACATCATCATAATCCGTCGCGCTGCCTTCCTCAGGGCCCAGCGCACCAGTGCATGGCGAGGCACCGGTTTCACCCGAATCACAGGGCGGAAACCCGCCATTCGGGCTCGCTTCGTCGTAGCGCTTACCAAAAATCTCGTCCAGCTGTGTTTGCGCCAGTTCCAACGCACGCACCTGGTAGATAGGTTCCACGCTGGCAATGTTGCCGCGGTTCAGCGCGGCAAATACGCCCGTGGTGGCTACACCTAGCACGACTATAAAAATAATGAGTTCAACCAGGGTAAAACCCGCCACCCATCGCCTGGGCATCCTTGACGCCGCGCCACCCACGCTGGCGGCCGAAATCAATAATACCGTGGTTAAATCGCCGCGCAGATCAACAGCCATAAGCAAGGCCCGAATCCACAACACAAACGCTCCCGGAGTCGCCGGAAGTAGCGGTAATCGTGATTACGGCCGCGGCACTGGCGCGGCCAAGATTGTCATAGCTCAAAGCCAACGGCGACGGCGCGAGCGTTATCGAGCCATCCACAGCGCGCGGATAGTCGATGCCCGCGACGCTATAGTCGGCCAGCGGCGAGCCGATTCGGATACGGTAGGTTTGCGGAGCCCCATTGGCAATGGAGAATTCCACCGGCTGGCCGGCCATCGCCAGCTGCTGCGCCTGGGTCAGCGCAGCAACCAGGTCTTCCTGTTGAACCCGAACGGAAAACCCGTCTTCATTGGCGAAGCGCGACACCGCCGACACGGAAACAATACCGAGTATGGCGATAACGACGATCAATTCGAGCAGGGTAAAGCCAGCAGCGCTTTTCATTAACTATTACTTTCAAAATTAAAATGCCCTCGCAGGGGGGGGCATTTGCTATTTTGAAAAATGACTAGCTTGCACCGGTTAACGTAAATACCGCGCTTGCGCCACTAGCCGTATGCGTCAGCGTACATTGTATAGATGCGTCAGTAGCCAGGGCGGCCGGCACGGGGAGTAAAGTGTAGCCGGAGGTGATATCAGTCGACCCTGATCCCAAGAGAGCTTGAGCTGTGGCGACCGCGCATCCTCCAGTGGTATCGATCACACCGGTTGTGGGCGGTGTTCCATCCTGACGAACAAGGTAGGTGGCATAGTTGATGTTATTACCGCCGGTAATTGCGCCAGTGATGCCATCAATCGAGGCCTGCTCCGCATCACCCGTCAGATCGACGAACCGCGGTAGCGCGGTGGCCGCCAGGATGCCCAGGATCACGATAACCACCACTAATTCGATTAGCGTAAAACCCGATTGGTGCTTTTTCATAGGTGCTCCCTTTCTATATTTTCCCGTAGCAAGCGAATCAAATTGCGTTTCGCGTTGCTGTTAGCAACCGGTATTTTCAAAAGTAATTACCGGCGTCTGGGATACGCCGGTTGATTCTGCGTAGATGATGTGACAGTCATTATCCACCACGGCACCATCGGTGTCATAATCGTATCCAATGTTAACCACTCCGGCGGCGTTCTGAACCGCAATCGTGTTATTGGCATTCAATGCAGAGTTGTCCCCGATCTGGATCAACGCGAGTATCGCTGCGGCAGCGGCGGCATTGTTGTCGCGTAAATAACCGAAACGTGTTGGCACGACATCAGTGGCATCGACAGTAGAATCACCGTTAACATCAACGCCGGGGATGATCACATTGGCGGTCGGCTGGTTCTGGCTGCCCTGAATCGCGGCCTGCGCATAAACCAGGGTATTGGCGCCGCTTACGGCACCGGCCAGGCTTGCTAACACCGCTTCTCGCGAACCGGTGGTGAAATTGATAAACCGTGGCAAGGCCACTGCGGCCAGGATACCAAGAATCACCACGACGATGACCAGTTCGATTAATGTAAATCCAGCTTGCTTGTGGTTCATAAATACTCTCTTGGCGATGTTGTCAATATTAAACAGTTATAGTAGAAACCCGTTCTATTTCAAGCCGGGTGCGACTGACGAGGCCATGTGATCATCTCGATGTCGCAATTACTCCCTTGATGCAGCATCCTCAGCCACTACTCTGATCCCACGCTTCAATTCAGATCAGGCACGGTGGTTATTACCTGCCCGGTACCGACGTTATACTCGATCCGGTGCGACGGCGGCGAAGCAGCAGACACACTGGCCAATTCATAGCGACAGATATCGGGGTTCGAATTGACTACCGTAACGTGATAGCGCGCGGCCCCGCGGTCCGCCGGCGAGGATGTCAGCGATGGCGGGCTTTGCAGCAGGCTGTCCCATATCTGTTCACATTCCGCTTCAGTCTGGTCATTCAAGCCGCCGCCAGTACTGCCGGTATTGGCAGGCCAGCCGTTCTCATTCATATTAATATTGCTGCCCTCCAGATTTATCTGGATGTTCTGGGTACCCGGAGTGTTGAAGTCAGCGACCCAGCGCGCATGGGCGATTGCAATGGCCGTGGCGAAGCCGCCCCCGACACCCTCCACGGCGGCTGCCTCGGCCTCCTCGGTAACATTCAGGAACCGTGACAATGCGGTCGCGGCCAGCAACCCAAGCAGCACGATCACGATGACCAGTTCAATCAACGTAAAACCCGCCTGCAGCCGTCCCCTGTACAAATTTCCAATTCTCATAGATTCTCCACAACACTTATCAAAATCGGTCCAGCCACGCATAGGGCTGCGTCGGCTCCAGCGCCAGTCCGTAGACTTTTTCCTCACCGCTATCAAAGTGCCGATTCTTATTGTTATCGGCAAATTTGAAGCGAAGTTTAAATACCGCCTCATCCTGATCAGCACGGCTGACAAAACGGTAGCGATGCTCGACGCGGTAGATCAGCGCCTTGCGATCATAGTTGTAATACCATGACCCCGG
>CAMYKE010000094.1 GCA_947258895.1 uncultured Pseudomonadales bacterium
CGCTTGCCGAAGCCGAGATCCAGCCGGACCGGGAGCTGGCGATCAATCCCGGCCAGGTGTTCGGTAACCTGGAGGGGATTCCCGGCAAGGACCCGGCGTTTGGCCTGGAGGCGGTATGGATTGAGGCCGGCCAGAAAGATCAGGCGCAAACCCTTGGCTACACGGTGGTGGACGCCAGTACGGTAATCGCCACCCACCTTAACCACGTGATGAACAAGCATGCCTGTGAACTACTGGGCCATGAGGAGGTACAGCAGTTGCTCGACCTGCTTGCCAAGTCTTCACCGAAACTGGCCGAGGACCTGGTGCCGGGATTGCTGCCTCACGCAGTGTTGCTAAAGGTATTGCAAAACCTGCTCCGCGAGGAAGTACCGATACGAGATATTCGCACCATCGCCGAAGCGCTTGCCGACATTGCTCCCAAGAGCCAGGATCCGGGGATGCTCACCGCGATGGTGAGGATCGCGCTGGCGCGTTCGATTGTGCAGAGCATTGCGGCAAACAATCGCGAGCTGGAAGTGATTACGCTGGATCCGAGCCTCGAGCAATTGTTGTTGAAGACTGTGCAGCAAACCCAGCAACTGGGCGATGTCGGGGAGGATTCTGCGGTGCTGGAGCCGAGCATGGCCGGCCGCCTGCAGAGCTCGCTGGCGCAGGCGGCGGAGAAACAGGAAATCGCCGGACGGCCGCCGGTGCTGCTGGTGGCGGCGCCGATTCGGTCATTGATGGCACGGTTTGTCAGGTTTGGGTTGCAGAATGTCTACGTGCTTTCGTATCAGGAGATACCAGAGGACAGGCAAGTCACTATCGTCGCCACCCTGGGGCGACAGTAACAGATTGAATGCTGGATGAGGGCAGTGGAATGATTGTAAAGAGATACTATGCTGAGGATATGCGCCTGGCTTTGCGGGCGGTGCGTGAGGAGTTAGGACCCGATGCGGTGATACTCTCCAATGAGCGCCTGGCAGATGGCGTCGAAATCCTCGCCAGCGCGGACTATGACGAGGCCCTGTATGCCAATATGCGTGGCAAGCGCAGCGGGCAAAAGGCGCCCGAAGCCGAGCCAGGTGATGCTCCGGACCCCACGGTTCCGGTGCCCGGCGCGCCACAGCTCGACGCCGGAGACCGGGAGCTGGTGAAAAGTGACGAGGGTGAGCGGCCTGCGATGGCAATAAAACTGCAGTCGACTAGCGCTCCCGGCACCGCGCAGGAGTCCGTCGATCCGCCTTCGCGGGCGGCCGGCGAACCGGCAGCAAAACTGACGCTACCGGTCACTGATGCTGAGATCGCCGCACCGTTGTCTGGCGGCGGGGACGTGGATTCCACCTTTGCGCACCTGATGGAGAGCTACCAGCGTCCCGCACCGGCCATTGCCACCGGGGATGAAGACCTGATGCAGGCGATGCGTTCCGAGATTGATAACCTGCGCCTGTTGCTCAAGGATCAGTTGCGCCAATCGTCCACTGAGCGATGGAAGTTCCGTAACCCGCTGGAGGCGGCCGTCGCGCAGCGTTTTACGCGGCGCGGCTTGAGCCGACAACTGAGTAAAAATCTTGCTACTCGGGTCACCGGCAGCCCTACCATCGAGGATGCCTGGGTGAAGGCGTTGGCGGAACTGGAAGGAGATTTTCCAGTGCTTGGCCAGGATCTCATCAATGCGGGCGGGGTGGTGGCCCTGATGGGACCGACGGGGGCGGGTAAAACGACTACCATCGCGAAATTGGCGATTCGTTATGCGCTGGAGTACGGCCGGGAAAACCTTGCTCTGGTGACTACCGACAGTTACCGGGTTGCCGCCTATGACCAGCTGCGTACCCTGGCGCGGATTATCGGCGTGCCGGTGCGGCGCACGGATGACAATAACAGTCTGCGCAAGGTGTTGCGTGGTTTTCGCGACAAGTCGCTGGTTCTGATAGACATGGCCGGCTTTAACGCAGGTGATGCCCGGCGGAGCCAGCAATTGGCAAGCCTGCATGAAGTCGAAGCAGCGGTCACGCGCCTGCTGGTGCTGCCATGTACCAGCCAGGACAAGGTGCTGCGGGCCGCCTATGAACTGGTCGCCGGGGAAGGGTTGGCGGGTTGTATCCTGTCCAAGGTCGACGAGGCGCAAAGTATGGGAGAAGTATTGAGCCTGGTGCTAGAAACTAACCTGCCTGTAACCTATATTACTAATGGGCAGGCTATTCCGGATGACATCGAAGTCGCCCAGGCCGAATTACTACTCAGTTACCTTCTGTATGCGGACGTCGAGAGTGCGGTGCACGATAGAATACCTATCAGAGAGTCGCTCCGCGCTACGCCTGTGGCGGCTGCCAACCACGTTGGAATGATATGACCCTGATGAAAATGTTCGCCAAGCTGCCAGGATCCCAGTTATGACAGCCGTGCATCCTGTGCGAGTGATCGCGGTGACCGGTGGTAAAGGCGGGATCGGTAAGACCAACGTCTCGGTAAACCTGAGCCTTGCGTTGGCGAAACTGAATCGGCGAGTGGTATTGCTGGATGCTGATTTGGGATTGGCCAACGTGGACGTGCTGCTCGGACTTGAAGCCAGGAAAAACCTGGCGGACGTGTTGAATGGCGATTGCAGTCTTACGGATATCATGGTGCCCGGGCCGGGCGGGATACGCGTCGTCCCCGCCGCGTCTGGCGTCCGCACAATGACTTCGCTGGGTCCCCGCGAGCATTCCGGAATCATCCAGGCCTTTAGTGATGTGGATGACCAGCTCGATGTGCTGGTGGTGGATACTGCGGCAGGGATCTCCGAAGCGGTGACCAGCTTCGTCCACGCGGCGCAGGAGGTGCTGGTGGTAGTGTGCAACGAGCCCACATCAATCACCGATGCCTATGCGCTGATCAAGGTGCTCAATCGTGATCACGGTATTTTCAAATTTAATATCCTGGCCAACATGGTGCATTCGCCGCAGGAGGCGCAACAATTGTTTCGCAAGCTGGCGGCCGTCGCTGATCGGTTCCTGAATGTAGCGTTAAAACTCAGCGGTGCCATTCCATATGACGAGATGCTCCGCAAATCGGTTCAGAAGCGGGAGCCGGTGTGCCTTGCGTATCCGCGCTCCAAAGCGGCGTTGGCATTCAAGGAGCTGGCGCGGCAAGTGGACGACTGGCCATTGCCGAAATCGCCTAAAGGCCACCTGGAATTCTTTTTGGAACGTTTGCTGCTAAGCGAGGCAACTGCCGTGGGGGCGCAATAATTTTCATGCAATCGAATAAACTGGCTATTTATACGGAAGAGCAGGAGCACGCTGATTACCAGGACCTGGTGGGGAAATACGCCCTGATGGTAAAGCGGATCGCCCATCATTTACTCGCTCGACTGCCTGCCAACGTGCAGGTGAATGACCTGATTCAATCGGGGATGGTCGGGTTGCTGGAGGCGGCGCGCAAGTACGATGCCGGCAAGGGGGCCAGTTTCGAAACCTACGCCGGTATCCGGATTCGAGGTGCCATGCTGGATGATATTCGCAAGGAAGACTGGGCGCCACGCTCGGTGCATCGCAATTCACGACGTATCGCGGACGCGATCAAAGTAGTAGAAGCGCGCACCGGGCGGGATGCCCAGGATGCCGCTGTGGCGAGCGAGATGGGCGTTTCACTGGATGAATACTACGGCTTCCTGCAGGACAGCGCAGGCACCCGGCTATTCAGTTTTGATGAGGTGCAGGAGCAGGATGAATCGATCGTCGAGGTGGAGTCCGCGAGGTCCAGCCAAGGTCCGTTCGAGGGCGTCCAGCGCCAGGCTTTTCAGGCGTCGCTGGGGGATGCGATCGCCAGCCTGCCGGAGCGGGAACGCCTGGTGTTATCCCTGTATTACACAGAAGAGCTGAATTTGAAGGAAATCGGCGCCATCCTGGGTGTCAGTGAGTCCCGGGTAAGTCAAATTCACAGTCAGGCGGCATTGCGATTGCGGGCACGACTTGGAGATTGGCAGGGCTGATCCCCTTTTTCGATTGAGGCAGGCGAAGGTATAGCGATGGATGTATTAAGTATAGTCGGCATAATTCTGGCGTTTGCCGCCATCCTGGGCGGCAATATGTTCGAAGGCGGTAGCCTGGCCTCGCTATTCAACCTGCCGGCGGCATTGATCGTTATGGGGGGTACCGTCGGCGCCGCCATCCTGCATACCTCGGTTGCAAACCTCAAGCGTTCCATGGCGATCGTGCCCTGGGTGTTTCTGCCACCGAAACGCGATGTTGACAGGGTGGCAGGCAAAATCATGAACTGGAGCATGACGGCGCGCAAGGAAGGCTTGCTGGGGCTCGAGGAAATTGTAGACACCGAAAAGGAAATGTTTGCCCAGAAGGGCTTGCGCTTGCTGGTCGATGGCACCGAGCCAGACACGATTCGTCGAATCATGGAGGTGGATTTGTACATGAGCGAACAACGAGACCTGCAGGGCGCACGGTTCTTTGAATGCATGGGAGGCTATGCGCCGACGATCGGGATTATCGGCGCGGTGATGGGCCTCATCCACGTGATGCGTAATCTGGCCGATCCCAGCCAGTTGGGTTCCGGGATCGCAACGGCATTTGTCGCGACTATATATGGGGTGGGCCTGGCTAATCTGCTGTTTTTGCCTATTTCCAGCAAGCTCAAGGGAGTGGCCAACGCCCAGTATCAGTACCACGAAATGATTGTTGAGGGCATCGTGGCGATCGCCGAAGGGGAAAACCCGCGTGCGATAGAATTGAAATTACAGGGTTATCTCGATTATAACTAGCGGCCTCTGTGGACCGCATTAGCGTCATAACCCGGACCACCTGAAGAGTCGAGCAACGCATGCCGCGCAGGAATAGACATAGTGATCACGAACAGCAGAACCATGAGCGCTGGCTGATTTCCTACTCCGACTTTATTACCCTGCTGTTTGCTTTTTTTGTGGTCATGTATTCGATTTCTTCGGTGAATGAAGGCAAATACAAAGTGTTGTCGGAAACCCTTATCGGGGCCTTCGATATGCCGGAAGTCAGCGCCAGCACTCCGGAGGCGATCGAGCTCAATGAGTACACCAGGAACAGCGTGATCGATCTGCCCGAGACAGCTAGTAAAGAAGGCGACGTGTCTTCAGAGACGGCTGCTGATGGTGATGCACCGGGCGACCAGTTGAACGAGTTGTCCGAACAGGTCGGGGCTGCATTTGCTGATTTGATCGAGGATAACCAGATCGCTATCGACGGCAATGAAACATGGGTGGAAATCTCGCTGAATTCGAGCCTGTTGTTTCGCAGTGGCAGCGCGTATCCGGTGCCCGAAGCGCGCCCCATAATTACCCGGATCGCCGACCTGCTGGCCGGCTACGAAAATCCGATCCACGTCGAGGGCTTCACCGATAACGTGCCGATAAACTCGGAACTGTTTCCCTCAAACTGGGAGTTGTCCGCGGCGCGCTCGGCCGCCGTAGTCAGGATGTTCTCGGAGATGGGTGTCGACCCCTATCGCCTGGCCGCGGTAGGGTACGGTGAGCATCAGCCGGTCGCATCGAACACCACGCCGGACGGTCGCAACCAGAATCGGCGGGTGGTGCTGGTCGTGTCGCGGGATTTGAATGTGCGACGCGCGGTGAGTGGCATTGGCGACGAGAATGCGAATGCGGAGCGGGAACTCGACCTCGGTGTTCTGGACGACGATAATAGCAGTTTCCTGAAGGAGATCGCTATGATTATTTGGACTGCATTATTAGGCGGGGTGGCGTTGCTGCTGGCTCTCGGAGCGTTCTGGAAGGCGCGCAGCAATGACCTTCGCGGCCAGCGTAACGCAGAGCTCCTGGAGCAACGCATCGACTCGTTGGAAAACGAACTTTCCGCGCTCATGGATGGTTCCTGTGGAATGGGTAACCAGCTGCATGAGATACACCGCGACCTGAAGGGTACCATTGAGCGCCAACAGCAACTCGAGCAGCGTGAAATGGGCGAGCTGCCCTATAACGAGGCGATCCGCATGGTTGCCCGCGGGGCAGGTGCCGAGGAGTTGATGCAAGGCTGCGGCCTGTCGCAATCCGAAGCGGATCTGGTGCTGTTGCTGCACAAGGCTTCGCCCCCGGTTGTTGCATCGTAACAACCGCCTGCCGGGGGATTGCCGGACGCTGAACGGTAAGTGGTAGCATTTGCCCGGCCTGGCGATCCGACCTTTGTTTCTCTCCCGCTCTTTCCTGTTAGTTTAGTTGCGCCGGGTCGCCGGGGTGCGCAACGGGCCGGTTAGCCGGCTGGCCGACAAGCAGTTACCTGGCGAACCAGTCCCACGCCCGCCGCGAGCCCGCCGGATTCCCGTCCCGGTCAGTGCAATTTTCCTGAAATGACCGGCTCGCGAAACGCTGTGCTGTGCGGGCTGCTGCTCAATTCGTGTGCATTTTAATTTTAGCTCTGGAAATTTTCGCATTTCTCTGTATTATAAATCTCGCATCGGCCGCTGGGAGTTGTAAATTACTGGAAGTAGCGTAAAAAAGCATACAACCGGGGCGAAAAAGCTGATCGATGCCGGGTTTGGGTTACCTAAAAATCTATAAAAAAGATAAAGCTATAACCAAACGTTGTAACTGTTCCAGATTTAAACACAATTAATTTTGAAGTTCCGATCTCGCAAGAGAGGAATGTCTGTCGCTTGATAATAATTGAATAACCCGAGGTGAAGACACTATGTCCGCTGTGCCAATAAATCCAGATGATGATGTCCAGGAAACCCGTGAATGGGAAGAGTCCATTGAGGCCGTAATCAAGGCGGTCGGGCCTGAACGGGCCCAGCATCTGTTAACCAGGACTTTTTCAAAAGCGTACGAGGAAGGCGCCGAGCCTCCCAGCACCAATCGAACTCCCTACCTGAATACCATTCCCGTTTCCGAGCAGGTTCCCTACCCCGGGGACGTTGAGATGGAAAAACGTGTTGCCGCGTACATGCGCTGGAACGCGATGGCGATGGTGGTGCGCGCTAACCGCGATCCTGCTGAACCGGGTGGACACATTGCAAGCTTCCAGTCTGCTCAGGTTATGTACGCGATTGGGTTTAATCACTTCTGGCATGCTCCCAGCGAGGAGCACGGTGGCGATCTGGTTTACTTTCAGGGGCATGTTGCACCGGGTATGTACTCCAGGGCGTTTCTTGAAGGCCGGTTAACAGAAGATCAATTAAGCAAATTTCGCCGCGAAGTGGATGGAACGGGGTTGTCTTCTTATCCTCACCCCTGGTTGATGCCGGAATTCTGGCAGTTCCCGACGGTATCCATGGGGATTGGTCCAATCTGTGCGATTTACCAGGCGCGCTTTATGAAATACCTGGAGAACCGCGGCCTGATAAAGGACACCGGCCGTAAAGTCTGGTGCTTTATCGGCGACGGTGAATCCGACGAGCCGGAAACTCAGGGTGCGATAGCTCTGGCGGTTCGGGAAAAACTGGACAACCTGGTTTTCGTTATTAACTGTAATCTGCAGCGCCTGGATGGCCCGGTCCGCGGCAATGGAAAAATTATCCAGGAACTGGAAGGTAACTTCCGCGGTGCTGGCTGGAATGTGATCAAGGTGCTTTGGGGCTCTGGCTGGGATGCGTTGCTGGAAAAAGACGACAAAGGCGTGCTCCGCAAGTTGATGGAAGAAACGGTGGATGGCGATTACCAGACCATGAAAGCTAACGGTGGTGCCTACATCCGCGAACACTTCTTTGGTAAATACCCGGAAACGGCGGCCATGGTTGCCGATATGACCGACGACGAGATATACAATAATCTCGCGCGTGGTGGTCACGATTACGACAAGATGTATAACGCTTACCTGCAGGCGCAAAATAGTGATCGGCCCACATTGCTGCTGCCCAAGACCGTCAAGGGCTTCGGTATGGGTGAGTCGGGCGAAGGCATGAATATCAGCCACCAGCAGAAAAAGCTGGCAACGGAAGCAATGAAAAAATTCGCCGGGCGTTTTGATATTCCGGTGACTGACAAGCAGATTGAAAACTGCGAATTCATATCGTTTGAAGAAGGTTCACCCGAATACAACTACATGCACGAGCGTCGCAAGGAGTTAGGCGGCTACCTGCCCGCGCGCAGGTTGAATGCGGATGTGCTGGAGATTCCGCCGGTCAAGGAAATGTTCAAGATGCTCATGGATGACACTGGCGAACGCACCATGTCAACTACCATGGCAATTGTGCGAATCCTGGTTGCGATCGCGCGGGACAAAAAGCTTGGTCCCAGACTGGTGCCTATCGTTTGTGACGAAGCGCGCACCTTCGGGATGGAGGGTATGTTTCGCCAGATCGGTATTTACAATCCGCTGGGGCAGCAATACACCGCCCAGGATGCGGGCAGCATTATGCCTTATAAAGAGGACAGCAAAGGGCAGTTGTTGCAGGAAGGTATTAACGAGGCGGGTTCCATTTCGTCATGGATCGCCGCATCCACCGCCTACAGTAATCATGGCATCACCATGATTCCGTTCTACATCTTCTATTCGATGTTTGGTTTTCAGCGTATTGGTGATTTTGCCTGGGCAGCGGGCGATTCGCGTGCGCGTGGCTTCCTGATTGGTGGCACCGCTGGTCGAACCACGCTGAATGGCGAAGGTTTGCAGCACCAGGACGGACATAGCCAGATATTTGCCAACTTCATTCCGAACTGCGTCTCCTACGATCCGACGTTCCACTACGAAGTGGCTGTGATCGTGCAGGATGGTATGCGTCGCATGTACCAGGAGCAGGAGAGTGTGTGGTATTACCTGACCACCATGAATGAAAACTACAGTCACCCGGCGATGCCAGAAGGCGTCGAGGAAGGCATTATTAAGGGTATGTATAAACTTAGCGAGGGTGCAGGAAAAGGACCCAAGGTGAACCTGCTGGGCTGCGGTACCATTCTTCGCGAATCGATAGCGGCGGCGGAAATGCTTAAGGAAGAGCATGGAGTAAGCGCCGATATCTACAGCACCACCAGCTTGAACGAATTGTACCGTGATGGTGAGGCTGTAGTGCGCTGGAACCGCTTACACCCCACCGAGAAGCCGAGACAAAGTTGGGTGGAACAGTGTTTGGGTTCCTCGCCCGAACCGACCGTGTGCACCACGGATTACATGAAACTGCAATCCGAGCAGATTCGACCCTTCGTCAAGGGTATCTACCACACGTTGGGGACCGATGGCTTTGGTCGATCTGACAGCCGTAGCGCACTGCGTAACCATTTCGAAGTGGATCGTAATTATATTACGGTTACGGCACTGAGTGCGCTGGTCGATGCGGGCGTCAAAAAGCCGAAAGATGTTGCCGATGCAATTAAAAAATACGGGATTGATCCCGAGAAACTAAATCCGCTTTACGCATAGCGTTTATTAAGGAGCATAACGATGTCGGTTAAAGAAGTGATGGTTCCGGATATTGGCGACTTCAAGGACGTTGATGTCATCGAGGTGCTGGTATCCGCAGGAGACACGATCGCGGTAGATGATCCGCTGGTTACCCTGGAAACTGATAAGGCCTCTATGGAAGTCCCGTCCACGGACGCGGGTGTGGTAAAGGAAGTCAAGATTAACGTTGGCGATAAAGTATCTGAAGGCTCACTGGTATTGATCCTTGAAGGCGAGGGTGGCTCCAGTGCCAGCGCTGCAGAAGCGCCGGCGGCGGCTCCGGCTGCCGCGCCTGCTGGAGGCGGTGGCAGTTCCGAAGTGAAGGTGCCTGATATCGGCGACTTCAGCGACGTTGATGTTATCGAGATTCTGGTCGCTGTTGGCGATACCATCGCCGAAGAGGATCCCCTGATAACCCTGGAGACCGATAAGGCGTCGATGGAAGTCCCGTCGCAGGCCGCCGGCGTGGTCAAGGAAATCAAGATTAATGTCGGTGATAAGGTTTCCGAGGGAGATGTCATTCTGCTGGTTGAAGGTGCCGGCGGCGGCGGTGCTGAAGCACCAGCCGCGGCTCCGGCGGCGGCCTCAGCACCTGCGAGTAGCGCAGCGGCGGCGTCCGGCGCTGCAGCGACCCCCTCGGCGGTAAGCCTGGGTGGCGTCATCTATGCGAGCCCGGCGGTCCGCAAACTCGCCCGCACCAGCGGCGTCGATTTAACCAAGGTGCCGGCTACCGGGCGCAAGGGCAGGATCACCAAGCGGGATGTTGAGAACTTTCTCAAGGGTGGCGGTGCGGCGGCACCTGCCAAGAAGGCGGCTGGTGGGGCTGCAGCACCCGCCGGCACCATGGGCATCGAGCCTATTCCGGTCCAGGACTACTCCAAATTCGGTGAAGTCGAAGAGTTCGAGATGCCGCGCATCAAGAAGATTTCCGGCGCGCATTTGCATCGGGTCTGGGTCAATGTGCCCCACGTGACTTTCCATGATGAGATCGATACCACCGAGCTCGAAGCGTTTCGCCAGTCCATCAAGAAAGATGCCGAGAAGGAAGGCGTCAAGGTAACGCCGCTGATCTTTATGATGCAGGCGCTAACCAAGGCGCTGCAAGCATTCCCCAACTTTAACGCGTCCTTGAGTGCCGATCCTGGCGTATTGATCCGCAAGAAGTACTACAACATCGGCATCGCCGTTGATACCCCCGGAGGCCTGGTGGTACCGGTAGTCAAGGATGTTGACAAGAAAGGCGTGTTCGACCTGGCCAGAGACCTCGCTGAGATCAGTGCCAAGGCGCGCGACGGCAAGCTCGGTGCAGCGGATATGTCGGGTGGTTGTATGACTATTTCCAGCCTGGGTGGTATCGGCGGTCGCGCCTTCACGCCGATTGTCAATGCTCCGGAAGTGGCCATCCTGGGTGTGACCCGTTCCTACCAGGCTCCGGTCTGGAATGGCAGCGAATTTGTACCCAGGTTGATGTTGCCGGTTGATCTCTCCTTCGACCACCGTGTGGTCGATGGTGCGGAAGCGGCGAAATTCGTCGGCTACTTTGGTTCCATCATGGCGGATTTTCGTCGCCTTGCGCTGTAGCTGGTGACGATCGGGTCGTAAACGGGTGTGCAGTAAAACAATAAGGCTAATCAGAATTAAGGTAGAACAGGTATGAGCAACGTAGTTGAGGTCAAAGTCCCGGATATCGGGGATTTCAGTGGGGTTGATATCATCGAGGTCCTGGTGGCTCCTGGTGACGCCATCGATGTCGATGATCCGTTACTAACCCTGGAAACAGATAAAGCTTCAATGGAAGTTCCGTCGCCTTTGTCCGGTACGGTCAAGGAAGTAAAAGTGGCGGTGGGCGACAAGGTGTCCGAAGGTGATCTGGTGTTGATGCTGGAGACCGCCGATCAGGCCAACGTCGCCGCGGACGAGCCGCATCCCAAGGTCCATGAATCGGGTGCTACGACAGCGGCGCCGGGTGATGCCGGGGGCGGTTATGGCGGTGGTTCCCTGGAAGACGTCAAGGTGCCTGATATTGGCGATTTCTCAAACGTTGATGTGATCGAAGTCCTGGTCGCAGTGGGTGATGTGATCGAGGAAGAGCAGGCCCTCTTGACACTCGAGACCGACAAGGCCTCGATGGAGGTGCCCTCTTCGCATGCGGGAACCGTGAAGGAACTGAAAATAAGTGTCGGCGACAAGGTCTCCCAGGGTGATTTGATCCTGACCCTCGAGGTTGCCGGTGGCGCGGCAGCAAAACCGGCCGCGGCGGCTGCGCCCGAAGGGGCTGCTGACGCAGCGGCTCCAGCCGCGACTGGCGGGTTCCGGGCGGCGGACCTCGGTAAGAAAGTGGTACTGATAGAGAAGTATTCAACCCTCGGTGGGGTGTGCCTCAATGTCGGTTGTATTCCGTCGAAAGCGTTATTGCATGCTGCAGGCGTTATCGAGGAGAGCGAGCACATGGCCAAGCATGGCGTGAGTTTCAGCAAGCCCGAGATCGATATCGACAAGCTGAGGGGATTCAAGGACAGTGTTATCGGCAAGCTCACCGGTGGCCTGGCCGGTCTGGCCAAGCAGCGCAAGGTTGAAACCGTTAACGGGTACGGGAATTTCCTCGACAGCTATCACATTGAAGTGGTCGATGACTCGGGCAAAAAGACCGTCGTCGGATTCGATGACTGCGTCATTGCGGTCGGCTCCGTGCCCGTGAAACTGCCCTTCATTCCGGATGACCCGCGGATCGTGGATTCCACCGGTGCACTGGAACTGGACGGTGTTCCCGAGCATATGCTGGTTATAGGTGGCGGGATTATCGGACTGGAAATGGCTACGGTATACCATGCCCTTGGTGCCAAGATCACTGTGGTGGAAATGTTGCCAGGTATTGTTGCCGGCGCGGACAAGGACATCGTCAAGCCACTGTTTACCAAGCTGAAGAAACAATACGAGAACATCATGCTCGAAACCCGGGTAACCGGCGTCGAGGCTAACAAGGACGGGTTAAAGGTCACCTTTGAAGGCAAGAACGCGCCAGACAAACCGCAAACCTATGATCGCATCCTGCTCTCGGTCGGTCGTGTCTCCAATGGCGGCAAGATTAGTGCCGAGAAGGCCGGCGTCAATGTGGACGACCGGGGCTTTATCGCCGCGGACTCCCAGCTGCGCACCAACATCAGCAATATTTACGCCATTGGCGATGTGATCGGGCAGCCGATGCTGGCGCACAAGGCGGTCCATGAGGGTAAAGTGGCGGCCGAAAACTGCGCCGGAGAAACCAGCTACTTCGATGCCATGGTCATTCCCTCGGTTGCATACACTCACCCGGAGATCGCCTGGGTTGGCGTTACCGAAACGGAAGCCAAAGCCAAGGGCATGAAGGTTGGCAAAGCTTCATTCCCCTGGGCAGCAAGCGGCCGCGCCTTGAGCCTGGATTATGACCAGGGTATCACCAAGCTGATTTTCGACGAGGAAACCGAGCGTGTAATTGGCGGAGGCATCGTGGGACCATCGGCTGGCGATCTGATTGCAGAAGTTACGCTGGCAATCGAGAATCACTGTGATCCTGCCGATATTGGTCTGTCGATTCATCCGCATCCGACGCTGTCTGAAACAGTCGCATTCGCTGCGGAAATGTTCGAGGGTACGATTACAGATTTATATGCACCAAAGAAGAAAAAGTAACGAGCAGGCCGCCGCTTGCCTGGTGTGAGCAGTGGGCGTGCTAATTGTGGGCCTTTCTTGAAAAGAGTAATTTACAATTTAACCTAGTGGAGATAGTGAAAATGGGTGATCGAATAGCATTTGTAACCGGAGGTACCGGTGGAATCGGCTCAGCAATCTGTGAAAAGCTGCACGATGATGGATTTAAAGTGGTCGCGGGCTACTTTAGTGGTGGCAAGCACGAACGCGCGCAGGCCTGGCAGGCGGAGCAGAAAGAGAAGGGCCGCGACATGGAGATTGCCTATGGCGATGTCACCGACTATGAATCTGCCAAAGCCTGTGTCGAAGGGATCGTCGAAAAACATGGTACAATTAGCGTGCTGGTTAACAATGCCGGTATTACCAAGGATGGCTTCTTCAAGAAAATGAGTCTTGAAGCGTGGAACGACGTTATTAAAACCAACCTGGACAGCACCTTCAACGTGACCCGGTTTGTGTTTGACGGAATGCTGGAACAGGGCTACGGGCGCATTATCAATATTTCCTCAATCAACGGTCAAAAGGGACAGGCCGGCCAGGTCAACTATTCTGCTGCGAAGGCCGGTATGCACGGCTTCACCAAAGCGTTGGCCCAGGAATGCGCCAGCAAGGGAGTGACGGTAAATACCGTTTCACCTGGCTACGTAGCGACGGCTATGGTGACCGCCATCAAACCCGAGATTCTGGAAAAGATTATCGGGGGTGTCCCCATGAAGCGCCTTGGTACACCGGAGGAAATCGGTGCGTGTGTTGCATACCTGGCGTCTGACTTAGCCGGCTATGTGACCGGTGCGAATATCGCCATCAATGGCGGTCAATATATGTTGTAACGGTCGACCGCAACTTCGATCAGCAACGTGATTAATACGGAGTTAGTAAAATGCGAGATGTAGTAATTGTAGCGGC